>DATJKY010000072.1:0-21230 GCA_035490955.1 Terriglobia bacterium
GGCTGCCGTAGAGACCCGAGTACTTAGGGTTGGAAGTGTCAAAGTCCGGCTCGAAGGTGTAGTACGACCAATTAAAGGCGCGGTGGGAAGAAACGCCCAGCTTCAACCCTTGCTTGCGCACCTCCCGGCCAAGATCGCCCACGATGTCGCGGTGCGGCCCCATCTTCACCGCCGTCCAGTCAGTGTAGCTGCAGTCGTACATCGGAAAGCCGTCGTGGTGCTCGCCTACCGGGACCACGTACTTCGCGCCTCCCTTGCGAAACAACTCTGCCCAGCGCGCAGGGCTCCAGTTCGCCGCCGTGAGCTGGGGAATGAAGTCCTTGTATCCGAAAGTTGATTGCGGGCCGTAATGTGTGCGATGGTACTCGAAAACCTTGTTGCCTCGCAGGTACATCTCGCGCGGATACCACTCATTGCTGTAAGCGGGCACCGCGTAAACTCCCCAGTGAATGAAGATGCCGAACTTCGCGTCCAGATACCATTCCGGCACCCGGTATTGGCCGAGCGAATCCCAGTTGGGCTCGTACTTCACCGGCAAGGCCGACCCGCCGCCCGTAGGTCGCTTACGCTCCAGAGCTTCAGCGACGGAGCCCTCCGGGCCGCAGGGCGAGCGCGCCCAGCTCGGCCGCCGAGCACACACGGACGCCGCGAGCCCCATAGAAGCTGTCTTTATGAATTGTCGTCTCGAAGGAGGTTCTTTCAAGCTCAGACCAACTTTGTCTCCCCGGGCATGGCTACGGGGCCAACCGCGAGATCGCCCCACTCGAGCTTCGCCGGCATCAGGCTTTCGGTGGAGTTCAGCGCCTGCTCCCACGTCACGGCCTGGCCGGTGTAGGCTGCCATGCGTCCCAGGATGGCGGTGAGCGTGCTGTCGGCCACAGTCTCGAGTTCGTTGTAGGGTTTGCCGGCGCGGATGGCCTCGATCAAATCCGTGTGCTCTTGAACGTACGGCAGGTTGTCCTTCTGGGTCATGCGCCACTCCTGTGCGCCGGTGATGGTGTATTTGTTCACCTGGCAGAACCCTTTGGTACCGTGCAGGGCCTCGGAAATACTGTTCTCGCAATGGGGAATCTGCCGGCAGTAGCTGGCCACCCGCACACCGCTGGGATACTCGTAGTCTATGGCGAAATGGTCGTAGATGTTACCGTAGACTGGATCAGTACGCACCTGCCGTCCGCCGAGACCAACGGCGCGCACCGGATGAGCACCCAGGGCCCAGTTCGCAACGTCGAGATTGTGGACGTGCTGCTCCACAATGTGGTCGCCGCACAACCAGGTGAAGTAATACCAATTGCGCATCTGCCACTCCATATCGCTCCACCCTTCCTGCTTGGCATGGACCCAGATCGGTCCCTGGTTCCAGTAGACGCGCGCCATGGTGATTTGGCCGATAGCGCCGTCTTGGATGCGCTTCACTGTCTCGAGGTAGCCGGTCTGATGGCGACGCTGCGTGCCCACGCCGATCTTGAGGCCCTTGGCTTTTGCTGCTTCGCAGGTTTCGAGTATGCTGCGGATTCCAGGGCCGTCAACGGCCACCGGCTTCTCCGCAAAGATGTTCTTGCCCGCCTCAACGGCCGCCTTCAAATGCCAGGGGCGAAATCCGGGAGGAGTTGCCAGGATGACGTAGTTGATGTCGCTAGCGAGAACTTTCTCGTAGGCGCCGAAACCCACGAACTGGCGCTCAGGCGGCACGTCCACCTGGTCGCCGAACTGCGAGAGTTCCTTCAGGCTCAGGTCGAGGTGGTCCTGGAAAGTGTCCCCCATGGCTACAATCTTCATGCCCGGTGCCGCGCGCAACACGTCCTTTGCCGCGCCCGTACCACGTGCGCCGCAACCAATCACGCCGACCTTGATCAGGTCGCTGCCGGCACCGTAAGCGCCGGGAATCCTGCCCCAGCCTGCGGCTGCCACCAGCCCGGCCGTCGAAGTCTTGAGAAAATCACGGCGAGAAGAATTGCCCGGGTTTCGAGAATTGGACTGTTCCATTTTGTACCTCCGTTTAGGACGATGGGTTCTTCGTTTCTAGTTCTTGGTTCTTGGCTAGTCTAGTTTGGTCGGTCATGCCCGCCAAAACCTAAATTTTATTGACGTTTTTGTTTCATTGTTGTAGGGCCGACCCTTGGCTCGGTCTTGGCAAGGGCAAGCACCGGCCCTACAGCGGCGAACCACCAACTCCTGACGTCCTACCAATCATACCTCTTCACCTTGGACTTGAGCCCCTTCAAGTTTTCCTGCTCCTCGAGGGGCCGGACCACGCGGAAGCCGACGTAGGTCGCCTCCGTGTGCCACCAGATGCTCTGGGGCATTTGGGGGTCTTGCATGCTCCAATCAGGGTTCGAAGCCTGGCGCGCCGCACAGCGTACACGATTCGATTCGTCGTCCCACGATCCACCGCGTGCCACGTGCGGGTATTTCTTTTCGCCAGGAACCAGCACCGGCGCAAGCACGGGCACGTCCGGATTAAAGCGTCGGTAGTAGTCCTTATCGTATTCGTCCAGCACCCATTCGGCAACATTGCCCAGCATGTCATATAAGCCCCAAGGGTTGGGCTTCTTCTTGCCGACCTCATGGGGTCGGGCGTCGGAATTGTCCAGGTACCAGGCGTATTCGCCCAGTTGTTTCGGGTCCGGACCGAAGTAGAAGGGCGTGTCCGTGCCGGCTCGGCACGCGTACTCCCACTCGGCCTCGGTGGGCAAGCGATAGGTCTTGCCTGTCTTGGAGGAAAGCCAGCGCGTATACTCCATCGCCGCATGATGCGTGATGTTGATCACCGGGTGTCCCTCGCGGCCGAAGCCGAACGTTGGGTCGGTGTAAGGAGGCGTGGGGCGGGTGACGGCGTCAGCAGCCTTCTCATTTTCGGACTGTGCAGCGAGGCCCACTTTCTTCTGCCGCTCGGCCATCAGGTCCTTGCTGAAGGCAAAGGCGTCATACTCGTCCCAGCGCGTCTCGAACTTTTCCATCCAGAAGGAGTTCAGCCTCACTTTGTGTTGAGGTCCTTCGTCAGCAGAACGCTTGGACTCGCTCTTAGGACTGCCCATGATGAAGCTACCGCCCTGGATGGGCACCATGTCAAACTTTACGTCGGTGCCGGAAATAGCTTCAGTGTAAGGCTTCATTTCTTCCGGCGCCGGAGGAACCACGGTAAACGATGGGGTGAAGGCAGAAGCGCTATGATGCGTGCCCAGCAGGCTCGAAACAGTCCACAGCAACACGCCTGTAGCAAGAACGAAAACTCCGAATGCGAGCCAACGTCCGCGGCTCATTGGGCTTTTTCCTACGAGGATGCAACGCCTGGTCGGGCAGCGCGAGCAAGCCTACTGTGCGTGAAAGCACTCGTACCACGCGGGCCGGCGCTTTCATTTGGAAACGGAGACCAGAATGCAAAAGATGCCCCCAACGACTCGGCCAGGAATCCCCAACTCAAGCCCCCGGCAGGAGTCGGCATTCGGTGTGTCGATCGTCGCGCGCGCGGTCCGGGGTGGCCTATTTTTTGTAGTATTCAGCGTTGACTGGGGTAAAGCTCGACCACTTCTCCGGCAGATCATCGAGTGGGAAAATGGCGGAAACCGGGCACACCGGGACGCAAGCTCCACAGTCGATGCACTCCACCGGATCAATATAGAGCTGAGGAACCTCGGCGAAGTTGGCCTCGTCTTTTCTTGGGTGGATGCAGTCCACAGGGCAGACATCGACGCAAGCAGTGTCCTTGGTGTTGATGCAGGGTTCCGCTATGATATAAGCCATAGTCATCTCCTGGGGTGGAGGCAATTTACAACCACCTCAATGTATCGTGGCGGGCGGATACGGAGCGACGACTTAAGTCTTGCCATCCCACAGCTACATCATTCTGGAGCAACCTGTTAAGATGTTCGTATGCCGGCGCTTGATCCCGTTGAAACGCTCCGCCGCGTGTCTTTCTTTGCCGTGCTGCCTGTGGACGAGCTGAGGTCCCTGGCGACGCACTGCGTGGTTCGGAGGCTCGGGAGGGACGAAATGCTATTCAACGAAGGCGACCCCTCTGACGGTCTCTTCGTAGTTCAGGCGGGAGCTGTCAAAGTCTTTAAGATGGCGGAAACCGGCCGGGAACAAGTCCTGGCGATGGAACGCGCCGGCTCGACGCTGGGCGAGTTGCCCTTGTTCGACGGAGGCACCTTCCCTGCTTCGGCAGCGGCGGTGGAAGACTCCACCTTGCTCAGTCTGCCGAAGCGGGAGTTCCTCGATCTGTGCCGCCGCAACTCCGAGGTGGCCTTTGCCGTTATCCGGTCGCTGGCTTGGCGGTTTCGTTACATGACCAGCTTAGTGGAAGAGCTCTCGCTCAAAGAGGTCAGCCATCGCCTGGCGCGTTTCCTGCGAGATCGCGCGGTGCGGTCAGGCGTGCGCACCAAGCGGGGCGTCGAATTTCCCTTGGAGGAGACCAACCAGGAAATCGGCGCTGAGATAGGGACGGTGCGGGACCTGGTATCCCGTAACTTGCGGCGCTTCGTTGATCGCGGCATTATCCGCCTGGAGCGTCGCAAGGTGATTGTACTCGACATGGCCGAGCTCGAGGCTCAGATCGGAGGCAGCAAGAGAGCCGTCGCCAACGAAGAGGCACGAGCTAGAACCAGATAGTGGGTGTTACACTGGAATGCGCCTGCGGTGACTCGGGAAAGCAATTCATCGATGAAGAAAGAGACCATCATCACTGCAATCGTCTTCTTCGCTATGGGATGCCTCGCAGGGTACGTCGCTGCGGAGTACAAAGCGTCGAACAACCAGCAAGCGGTGGTTGTGCCAGCGGAAGGCTCAAGCGGCGCAGTCCCGGCGGACCAGGGCACCGCGCAGGTTGAGAGTCTGCCCAAAGGGCACCCGCCGATCGACGACCCAGCGGCGGTCAAGGTGCTCCTGGACCAGGCGGCGCAGAGGCCGGAAGACTCCCTCCCAGCCCTGAAGTTGGCGAACTACTTCTATGACCGGCAGCAGTTCGAGCAGGCCATCGACTGGTACCAGAAAGTGCTGGCACTGGATCCCAAAAACGTTAACGCCCGCACCGACCTGGGAACCTCTTACTTCAATATGGGTCGACCCCAGGAAGCTCTGCGCGAGTTCCAGAGGTCGTTGGAGATCAACCCCGAGCACGCGCAGACGCTGTTCAACTCGATCGTGGTCAACCTCGAAGGCACTCACGACCTCGCTCGCGCCCAGCAAGCCTGGGATCGCTTGCATGCCCTGAGCCCCAACTACCCCGGCCTCGACCGGCTGAAGCAGAGCATCGACGCGGCCCGCGGGCACGCCTCGGGCAGCGCAAGCTCCAACTAGGGTTTGATAAACGTGCGTTTGCTTTTCTACTTCGTTGAGCTCCTCTTCGTCGCCCTGGTGTGGCGTGCTCTTGCCAGAGTGTTTCGGTCCTTCTTCGGCACGATCGCAGCGAATCCTTCCTTTAGCGGCACGCGGAATTCATCTCGCAATTCAAGTTCGCCGCCTGCCGTTCACGGGGAGACAGCCCGCGATCCGGTGTGCGGGATGTTCGTGTCCACCGAACTCTCTCTTCGTCTCAAGCGGGACGGAAAAACGCTGCATTTCTGCTCCCGTGATTGCCTGGAACGCTACGAAAAGCAGAGGACAGGGGTTAGCGGTTAGCAGTTATGGGCCCGGAAACGTGAATTCTGTTCTCGTTTTTGCAGTCGCGCGCCGTAGGGGAGAAGCCGTTGGCTATCAATCAACTCAGAGACCGAAGTGACAATTCCGACTTAATCGTGTAGTCTGCAGAAAGCCCACCGTGTCGTTGTCCCGGTGGCGGTTCCGGTTTCACAGAGGGCGCCAAGTTCATAAATTAACGCTGAGGGGCAGACCCGCCGATTCATCATAATGAGCGGTAACAGACCAACAGTCTGCACCAGGGATTAGGAGTTTCCATGGGGAGGAAGTATCGACAGCGCGGTTACATGGACTCGGGACGGGACCAGCCGGCGGAGCGCCCGCAGCCAAGACCGGAGACTTTTGGTCCGAAAACACCCAGACTAGCGCCGGTGCATTCGGTTTCGCGATGTGGCGGCTGCGGGTCAGTTCTGCCCGTTGACTTCGATCCCTGGGGCAGGTGCGCGCGGTGTGGTTTCGAGCTGCATAGCTGCAAGCAATGCGCTTACTTCGATTCTTCCAGCCGCTTCGAGTGTGCCCAGCCGGTCGAGCGGCGAGTAGTTCAAAAAGACGCGCGCAACAATTGCACCTTGTATGCGCCGCGGATGACAGTTGAGCGCCAGACCTCGCCCAGCTCGCCGAGAGGAACCGACGTCCGTAAGGCATTCGAAGACTTGTTCAAAAAGTAGTCTTGAGTTTTGAACCAAGGTCCACTTGCCCAACCTGAAACAGCGGGTTGCCCACATAGCGGTGCAACGGTCGCATGGCTCCAGGCTTGATTCCCCTTTGAACCGGTTGCCTATTACGAGGTCGAACCCCTCTCGTTGCTTGTCCCTCAACTGAAGGGATACTCTCTTTTGTGCCTGACGATCGAAAGTCAATCGCAGTTCCCATGATTCATCGCTCGCGAGCATTCAGGCCCGTTGACTTTTCTCAGAGATGTGTAACGAGCAGATACACTTCTGGCAAACCGGGTCGTTAGGGACGTTGAGGTGCCGCCGAAAGTCCACTGCATACTCACCGTTCAGGATCTCGATAAGAGCCTTCTCATGAATGTTACCGAGAGGACGATGGAAGAAACAGGGACGCACTGTACCGTCAGCTTCGATCACCGCCGACACCCACGGCGCGTTGCAGCGCGGCGCAACAGGCGCCAGTTGCCCAAGATGCGCCCTGAAGTGAAGCACGATACGTCGCAGTTTCTCCGCGTTTTCCGCTACGAAACCCGAAGTGATATCTTCCCCGCGCTCACGAATGAGCCACTCAATTTCCTCTTCGAGCCGGTCTACTTCCTCAGCGTCCAGGGCAACACCATTCTGCCGTTCCGCCGTCCAGCCCCCAGGGCGATTGAACGCCTCTGAGGTTACGTCGGCTGCAAGGAAGGAGATGGAATTCAATCCAGTCTGTCTCGCCGCACCTACGGTCTCGCGCAGATAGGCATAATTTGCCCGCTGCACTGTGGAGCGTCCGCGGACCACAAAGTCAGGCCGTAGCTTGCGGAGGGCGCGGACGCCCTCGGCCAGCCGATCAAAGGCCTTTGGCACCCCTCGAATCCGGTTGTGGATCTCAGGAGGGCCATCGAGAGACACGATCACATCGTCGATGGTGTCAACGACCGACTGAGCGTAAGGTTCAAGCAACAGCCCGGCCGTCAAAAGCGTCACCCGAATGCCTTCAGCACGGATCAACTGAGCGAGAGCAGCTAAGTCCGTGTTCATCTGTGGCTCGCCGCCCGAAAACACCACCCAACGGACTCGGAGGGCGCGAATCGATTCGAGGTGCCGCGCTAGGTCCTGGACCCTGATTTCGCGCACTTGCCGGATCCGCCAGATGTCGCACATCATGCAGCGGCAATTGCACCGGTTGTGAGGAAACAGCACCAGAATAGGGAGCTCCTGGATCCGGTGTGGCAATGCCGCTAGGTGCGGTGGTGTTAGGACGGGCTGTAGAAGAGTGCTCAAACTGGTCATGGTGCTTGCCGGGGCGCCCTGAAATGGCGGATGAGGACTGCCGGGATATCGCGGACCCGGTCAAACAACTTGACCCTTCCCGCTCGCTCGAAAATCGGCCTTTCCGGTTCGTCCAGGCGCGCCTCGATCGATCGCACGAGTTCAAATCCCCTCGATGCGAACGCCTTGCTCACGTTGCGGAGAGAATGTACGGACACGCCGATCTGGAAGGACTCGTGGCGATAGCGGAACCCAGTCCGCCAGCCCTTTGCGTAGCCTTCCGGATGAAGGTCCGTGATGAATACGTCCGCGACTGGCTTAGTCACTCGCGCGAACTCCCGCGCGACAGAAGCGAGGTCGTCGATGTGACCTAAGGCAAAAGAGCAGACCAGAAGGTCTGCAACACCGGATTGGAAGGGTAGAGCCAGGCAGTCAGCTCTTGTGAGGCGCCCACGAAGCCCGGCCTTCGATCCGGCTCGGAGCATGGCAGACGAAAAGTCAGCGCCCGCACCCGAACGCGCTCCCGCACCCAATAGCCTCTCAAGCCATCGCCCGGTGCCACAGGCTACGTCCAGAATCTGCTTTCCCCGTAAATCCGGGAGCAAAGGTTTGAGTACCCGTTCCTCCAGTGCGAGGAGTGGGTTAGGATCGCGATTGTAGGTCGCCGCCCACAAATCGTACCCCTCCATTGCAGAAACATGGCGAACAGGAACAGACGCTGAAAGGGGCACAGACAGAGCTTGAAAGCCCCCGGTAGCACCGGTCTCGGCATTGCGGGGTACGCTGAGCGTGCTCACAGGCTTTCGACTTTCGGCTTGCGCAGGTCGATCACGCGCTGCGCTAGCTTCAATTCCAAAGGTAAGGAGTAGAACTTCAGCCGGTAGCGCCAGGCGCTCAGGCCCTTCAATACTGTCCTGCCCCAAGGGGGCAAACGGACGTCCTGTACAGTGGGCCACCGCGAGGCGACCACCAATTCAAAGTTATCGATCGAACGTTTAGTGCGGCGCCTCAACCACGGAGTTGACGGATCCTTCTGGGTGGCGAATTTCTGCCAGCGTCGTGTCGCCCACTCGTCAGGCGAAGTCGGAAATCGGATCTGCTCTTCGACTCCACCGTACATGCGGTTCCGCTGCGGGACTGGCGTGTAATGCTGCACGACGATCTCGGCGTCGGGATTCAGCTTTTTGAGCTTGCGAATGAATCGGAAGCAATCTCTCGTGTCGCCTTCAGGATCCTTGGGGTTGCCGAAGATGATCGAGAATTCAGGAATGATTCCGAATTGGCGTATACGGGACGCTAATTCCAGAGTATCTTCGGCCTTGAGGTCCTTGTTCATTTCCTTCAGCACTTGGTCCGACCCCGACTCGGCGCCGAAGAAAATCATGGCGCATCCGGCACGACGGATAGCGCCGAACGTGGCATCCGAATACCTCATCATGATGTCGGTGCGCGCCTCGCACCACCAGCGCATTTTGAGCGGCGCCAGGCGGTCCGCCAATTCTCGGGCGTGATCCTCTCGAAGAAAGAAGTTGTTGTCGTAAAACTGAATGGCGTCCATCCCATAGGTGTGCGCCAGATGACCGATGATGGCTTCTGTCCGCGCAGGTGATTCGAACTTTTCCCGGCTTCCCGAAAACGTCACTACGCCGCAGAAATTGCACCGAAAAGGACATCCGATGCTCGCCTGGTGCACGCCGGTGCGCCGGCCGAGGAAAGTCGGAAGGAGGTACTTTTCGAGTGGAATCCGATGGTACGGGTACCAGGGGAAATCGTCCAGGCGCCGAATCGGCCGCTCGGGGTTATGCCGATGCTTTCCCTCGCCATTCTTGTAGGAGAGCCCTCGGATGCTCTCGAGGCTCCGCCTTCCGCGGATCGCCTCGATAAGTTCAACGATTGTATCCTCACCTTGGCCGCGGACGGCAAGGTCCACGTAGCCAGCGTTCAAGGCGGCATCGGTGTAGTTGGAGGGGAAATATCCTCCCCAAGCGATCGGAACGTGGGGGTAGCGCGCTCGGACTTGCCGGCACGCGGCTACGGCCGTCACAGTCTGAGGTCCCGGCATTACTGTAACGGCCAGCAACTCGACCGGCTGCTCGCCGAGCAGCGTCAACAAGGTTTCTGCCGCGTTGGTATCCAGGTTTCCGTCAACTATAATGAAGTCCTCTCTCCCTTCCAGCACCGCTGCCACAGAGAGGACTGAGAGCGGAAATCTCCGGTTGCGAAACCGGGTAGCCTTCGGATTGTAAAGAACAATCACGGCCCGAACCTTGAAAACCGGAACATCAAGATCTGCAAAACACCGTCATGAAGAACAACAGTGCGTTTTCCAAAAGTCCCTAGCTCACGCTACGGAGCGTTCGAGAGTGATGAGGACGTGATCTGACATCGCCCGCATTAGCGGGCAGCGCCCGAGCCATTGGTCGATGTACGATGCCAGACTGAGAACCCTTGGAAATCGCTGCGCCCACGGCTCCACATAGGACGGCGGCACCGCCACGCCGACCCCCTTACAGCTCTCAAGCCGGAAGTGGGGGGAGAATCTGTGGCAGAGTTCACGAACGGAGAAATACCGCACAGGCACCGCCGCTCCGTCAGCAAGTATGGCGAGGCTTTCGCCCGGGCGGAGCCGCCGAAAGGCCTTACCTGGATTCCCGTGGCCGAGATACCACACGATTTCCCAGACGCAAAGACGTCCGAACAAACACAGCACGGCTCTGGCTCCCGGCTTGAGGAGCATCGCCAAGTCACGAGCGACGGCGGAAAGGTCTGACAAACAATTCAGCCCGGCGAAATTAGAAAGGACGCCGTCAAATTGCGTGAAGCTAGCGTTCCGAAGTAAGCCGATTCTCTCTGCTGCCAGCACGCGAAACTCGATGGGGGCCCGCAGGAGGCCCTCTAGCCGGGCCTTGTCGGCCCGTTGACGCGCCACTCCAATCATGCGAGGCGCGACGTCACAAGCTAGCACTGCCACGCCGCGGGTCGCCAAATGCAGTGCGTCCACTCCCGTACCACAGTTGATCTCTAAAACGCGCTGCCCCGGTCGGAAAACGCGATCCATCTCCCGGGTGACCGCTTCTCTTTGCACGCGTCCGATGCGTGAAAAGGTAAAGGTCTGGTCATAGGTATCTGCCAGCGTGTCAAAAGGAGCGTCGCGGAAGGAGGTTTCTAAGGTTGTGCTCGCCATAAGATAGACAATCGGTTCAAGCCTCAGACTCAGTGAACGAGGCGCGCAAGCCTTGGCGGGCCTCGAAGATCTTCTTCTGCAGTTCCCCAAACGGAGCGGTATTCGTTCCTTCGCCATTGTCTTTGGTGCTGCCCTTCAAAAGGCGATCCAACTCCACTTCGGAACGCAGAAGCTGGTCAGCGTACTGATAGAAGCGGCGGGAATGACGCCCCCGAATCCGGTAATCGCGGTCCGAGGCTTCTGCCCAAGACTTCAAGCTCACCAGCCGCGGTGCAACCTCCTCGAAATAAGGGGTTCCTTTGATGGGGTAAGAGACCGTTGTGAAGAACACGTCGGGATCCGATCGTTTCACGTGCTCGACGGTAGCCTCGATATCCTCCAGTTCCTCACCCTCGTAACCCCACATCAAAAACATCCCGGTCTTGATCCCCCGCGATTTGGCGAGGGCTACGGCGGTTCGGACTTGTTCTGCCGTCACCCCGCGCTCCATGGCGTCCAGGATGCGCTGCGAGCCACTCTCCGATCCGATCCAGATGCGAAAACACCCGAGTTCGGCAAGGGTGTCCATAACCTGAGCGTTCAACCGGTCAGCTCGAGAAATACACTCAAAGGGGACCTGTAGTCCGCGGCGGTTCATTTCTGCGGCGTATTGATAGAGCCAGCCGTGATGGATTGTAAAAACATCGTCAGCCAGCCAGGCCATATCCGGGTTGTAGCGGTTAAGCAACCACTCGAGCTCATCGACGACCGAGACGGGTTTCCTGCGCCGGTGAGTCTTTCCAAAGACCTCGTGACTACACCAGCGACATCGATAAGGACATCCGCGCGCCGTGATGAGCGACACTGAACCCATGCCGTGGTGCTCGCGCCACGTTCGGACGTACTGCTCAATATCCACCTTCTCTCGGTCCGGCCAAGGCTGGCTGTCGATATCGGAGATGTGAGGCCGGGCGCCCGTCTGGTGAACCGCACCGTCCTCGCCGCGGAAAGCGATGCCTTTGATGTCTGTGAGCGCCCGAATCAGATCGGGGGAGCCCGCGCGTTTTGCCTGAAGCACGGGAAGCAATTCCTGCATCGTGAGCTCCCCTTCGCCGATCACGACGACGTCCGACCCCGCTTCCAGGTATTCGTTGACGTAAGCACCGGGCTCCGGACCTCCGACCACGGTCTGCCATCCGGCTTCCTTCGCCACGCGCAGAATGGCGAGAACGTTGGGCCGCGTCATCAGATTGGCGTAAACGCCGAGGACGCTGGGCGGGGTCGTGCCGAGCAGCGTGAAAAGCTCCTGGCGGGAGGCGAAAGTCGAGTCAAATACATCCACGTCGAAGCCTTTGGCGCGCAGGTGAGAACAAACGTAGAGGATCCCCAGAGGAACGTAGGGCTTCATGATCTGAAGCTCTTTGGGGTCCTCGTAGAGAAAGTAGCCGTGGGTAAGGAGCAGGTCCATACTCCGTCCGCTCGGTTCAAGGCACTAGCGTCGGCTCCAGGTTGCGGCAGCTCTTCTCCATACTCTCGACAATTTCCCAGAGACGCCCAACCTCGGTGGGGTCAGCCGTGGGTCCGTCGGTCTTAGGCCGACCGTTTCCGTTACTACCGGCCTTTGGCGCATTCCACGCGTCGACTTCCGCATGCAGGGCATCCCGCAAAGCGTGATAAAATTCGTCGGTGTAAACTCCAGTGAACATCAGAGAAAGGTCATCACTGTCGACCCAGTTCCGCTTCTCGCCCAACTCCGCGCGAACGCGCTCGTAGAACCTCGTGCCCGGTAACGGGTAGGAGACCGAAACCCCAATGTTGTCCGGGCGCGTGGCTCGCACGAGATGAACGGTCTCCATGATGTCTTCCCAGGTTTCTCCCGGGTAGCCGAACTGCAGGAAAAAACAGGCGCGGATGCCCTCGCGTCGCAGGTCCTCACGAACCGCAGGCACCTGCTGGACGTCCGTGCCTTTATCCATCGCGTCCAGGATTCTTTGGGACCCGGATTCAACACCCATCCAGACTTCCGTACACCCGGCCCGCCGCAGGGCGGTGGCTGCCTCTGACGTCATCAGATTGATGCGAGACTGAATCTTGAACGGGAGCACCGCATCATGTTTTTCCACGGCGTCTGCGAGTTCTTCCGCCCAGCGGTGCTTGAGTGCGAAAACATCATCCGCAAACCAGAGGTGCTGGGCACCGTAGTGTTCCTTGAGTTCCTTCATCTCCACCGCGACGCTTTCGGCCGAGCGCACATGAAAGGAGTCGCCGTAGATCGGGCGGGCACACCAGTTGCACCGATACGGACAGCCTCGGCTCGCCACGAGGTTCAGGGAGAAGAAACCGTGGCTCGATTCCCAGGCACGGCGGTATGTCTCTGCGTCGATGAGGTCGCGCGCGGGCGAGGGAAGGCTGTCAAGGTCTCGCAGCACGGGCCGCGAGCGAGCCCGGAGAAGTTTGCCGGTTAGAGGTTGAAGAAAGGTAACGCCGGGGATTCGTTCCGGCTCCAGGCCGGAGTTTCCCAGCAAGGACTGCACCAGCTCCACCAGTGTCCATTCCGCCTCCCCTAGCAGAACGTAGTCGGAGCCGCACCGCAAATATTCTTCGACGTGGTCTGATGCGTCCGAGCCGTTCACCACTACTGTGGCCCCAGCGGCTTTTGCCGCATCTATCATCCCGTACGCTGCGCGCCGCATGCGGCTGAGGCACATCTTCGAAAGGAAGTTGAAGTTATCTTCGTAAACGGCCACTACTCGGGGGCGATGGCGAGCGAGAGCCGCTGGGAATCCCCGCTCGGGATCCTCCAGCATGGTGTCGAACAAGGCCACTGAGAACCCCAGCTCCCGTAAGAATGCAGCCGCGTAAAGCGTACCCAGAGGTGGGTAGGGCTCCATTTTCCGAACCTGCTTAGCATCGTAGAAGAGATGGTAAGAATGAGTGAGCAGGACGTCGACCAAAGGGTGATCTCCCTCTTCCTGAGTGTCGATCAACACACTTCCTGCATGTTGTGGCTTAAGGCCTGACCCGTTAGGAGCGACCGCCGCGTGACCAGCCGTTCTGTGTTGCGAGCTACCCAAAGCTCCCAGGGGAACGCAAAGTAACTCTTGCGCAGCCGCCAGCGCAGTGGCGCTCCCAGTGCTTTGCGGGCACCACGCAGCCACGGAGCGGCAGAAGTCGCCTTTCGAATCTGGTTATTCAGCAGGAAGAACTCAAGCATGCGACGAAGTCGTTCCAGCTCTTCCCCCCTCAGCCAGGGTAGGATGTTGTTCCCGAGAGGCAAGCTTTCCCACTCCTCAAGTGATTGCGGTTCTCTCACCCCCATCTGGCGCAACTGGGGCCAGATGGGAATACCCGGGTAGGGTGTGAAAATGTTGGGTGAGAAGCTGACGTTGAAATGCTGGCGGGCGATCTCGCTCATGATGCGAAATGTCTCGATCCGATCCGCCTCGGTTTCGCCGGGATATCCCAAGATAAGGTTGTAGGTGACGTGAATGGCCGCTCGCTCCGTCTTGCGCGCCGCCTCATACATATCGTCGATTCGCTGCTGCTTTTTATTCATCAGCGCCAAAACTTCCGGCGACGCGGATTCCGTGCCGCATCCTATGTGGTCCAATCCGCTTTCTCCGAGCAGGCTTACGTCTTCATCGCTCATGCGACAAAGCAAGTCGGTGGAGGCTTGGACCGACCAGCCGAATCTCATTTTGCTTTCAACAAAGCCACGGGCAATCGCGAGAGCACGTTTCAGATCCACGGGGAAATTCGAGTCGAAGAATGTTACGTTGCTTAGGCGATAGCGCCCGACGAGATCCGTCACCTCCTCTACAACCCGTTCCGCACGGTAGGCGTTAAAGCGCCGCTTATAAAACACCTGATCGGTACAGTAGTTGCACGCGTAGGGGCAGCCGATGCTGGTAGCATAGCCAACCTCGCGGTAACCGCAGGCGCGCTCGTACGCGTCGAAGTCCACCACGTCAAAAGCGGGAGAGGGCAGATTGTTGATGTTCTCAACCGGCCTTTCCGGATTGTGTACGGTTTCGCCTCCGGTTTTGAACGACACGCCAGGCACATCCTCAAGCCTCTTTCCTACTAGCAGCCGTTGGGCGATATCGAGGAGAGTCAGTTCTCCCTGGCCACGCACAACCATGTCGACACAGTCCGCCCTCAGGGTCTGATCGGGCAGCAGACTTGCGTGCCAGCCGCCGAAGACGACCGGCAATTCCGGGCGAATCCGCTTCGCCATTCTGGCGACGCGGACCGCCGACCCGATCATCGGGCCAGTGAAGAATGAAATGCCCAAACAGAGTGCCTGATCGATTTCGCGCGCGACGGCAGCTTCAAAATCCGGCTGAACAGCCGCGTCAATCAGCGAAAGGCGGAGCCCAGCATTCAAGAGGGGGGAAGCCAGAGACAACAGGCAGAGTGGTGCCCCGAGCGGCGGCCCCGCGTACGGCGGATAGAAAAGGACAACCTTATCTCTCATAAGCAACTCGGCGATGTGGCCGGCTCCAGAGGCTTTGCATCCACGTTGGGCTTGGGCAGCGGACGGATGCTTTTCAGTTTGCGATTGACCCACAGCTCAAAGGGCAAGGCATAGAAGTCGTGGTCTAGTCTCCAGCGCGCCGGATAGGCGGTCAGTCGGGTCAACGCCCGCGAGAACCGGTCACGCCTCTCGTTGGCGATAGGAGCACGGTCGAAGGCGATGCGGAGATAGTCGCGCATCGTCTGGACCCGCCGATGCTCCCTACCCCTTAGCCAAGGCAAAACCGTGTAACGCGGGAAATAGTCCACCCACCCCTCGAGCGAGGAAGGTACCTCGATGCCGATTTCTTTGGCTCGGTGGAAAATTGGGGAGCCAGGATAAGGAGTGAAGATATTGGTCCAAAACTCAGCGCCGGGGAAGCGGCGGCAAACATCCATCATGAAGTTCACGGTCTCCCGTCGTTCTGCGACTCCTTCACCCGGATAGCCGAAGATGATGTTGAAGGACGGAATGACGCCCGCCTCGACACAACGCTCGGTAGACTGGTAGATGTCACCCAAGTCCTGAAAGCCCTTGTTCATGAGTTTCATCACCTTGGGCGAAGCCGTTTCGATTCCCTGGCAGATCTGGCGGAGTCCTGAACGCTTTAGCAGGGCCAATTCCTCCACCGTCAGGCGCGCCGTCAGGTTTGTCGTTGCCTGAATGCTCCACTGAAATCCGCTGCCGGCCAGGATCAACCCCTCAGCGATTTTAAGGGCGCGTTCGAGGTCGACCAGAAAGTTGTCATCGGCCATCCAGAGCAGTTCAAGCCGATACCGCCGAGTAAGGTCGACAGTTTCCTCCACTACCTGTTCGACGGGCAGAGCGTTCCATTTGCGCCCATACACCCCGGCGTTGGTGCAATAAGAGCAATTGAACGGGCACGCCAAGCTCGAAGTGTACATCGCCCAGCGGCGGCCACAAATGCGCTCGTAGGCATCGAAATCGGCCAAGTGGTAGGCCTTGGGCGGCATCAGTTCGAGCGGTTGCAACGCCCGCTCCCCGGTGAGATGCAATTCACCGTCGCGCTTGAAACCGATACCTTGAACGTCACCGAGAGCGGCACCCTCCCTCAATCGTTCGGCTACCTCGAGCATGCTGTCTTCGCCCTGCCCACGCACAATGATGTCTACGTACTTCGCTTCCAGCGTCTGGCCGGGGAGGAGCGACGGGTGCCAGCCGCCTAGTATCACCGGAAAATCCCTTTTCCAGTGCTTGACGGCGCGACAAATGTCCACGGTCTCGCTGATCATCGGACCCGTGATCAGCGAGATGCCGAGACACAACGCGTCCTTGACTTCCTCAAGAACGAGCCGCTTATAATCCGGCGCAATGGTGGAGTCGATAATGCGGACTTCATAGCCCGCTTGAAGAAGGGGAGTGGAGATGGCCAGCAAGCCTAGAGGGGCCGTCGCCTCAATGCTCGAGAAGGAAGGAATGAAGAATACGATCTTCCTGGATGCGTTCACGCCGGCACCTCCTGATCGAAGGCTCGGCGAGCCGTCCGAAAGACAGCCCCGCCGAAGCAACCTGCGTCATTTCACCTGTCTCATCTGGCTGTTCCCTATCTTTCCTGAACCCGTTAGTATAATCCCGCTTCGGGCGATGTCAACCTTGATGGAAGCGGGATTTTTGTCAAGAAATTGTAAAGATTTGATGAACTCTCACCCCGGCAGGCTACTCATTCGACCAGGTGAGATTCGAAGAAGTTTGGCGTTGAGGTTGAAAACTTTCTGCAGTAACCTTTCGATATCCTCAACACCGCCGGCTGCATGAGGCAACATAGGACGTGAGCCTGAGAATAAAGACTGCGAAGAACGTCGCTTCCGGCTGGCTGAGTCTACTCATCCACGTCGCGGTCGGCTTCTTTTTATCTCCCTTCATTCTCCACAAACTGGGCGACGCAGCCTTTGGCCTGTGGGTCCTGATCTTCTCTTTGACCGGTTATTACGGGCTGTTTGATTTCGGAATTCGATCTTCGGTGGTTCGCTACGTAGCCAGGTTTGCCGCCTCGCAGGATGCAGACCAACTCACGCGTTTCTTGAATACCAGTGTCGCCACTTACGGTCTGGTGGCGCTCATGGTTCTGGTCGTCACTGGAATCGGAAGCTTCTATTTGGGAAGCTTGTTCCAGATACCTCCAAATCTTCTTCAGACCGCGAGATGGTTGCTTGTCTTGGTCGGCACGGAAGTGGCTCTCGGGTTTCCGCTGAGTGTATTTGTAGGGGTGATCGAGGGGCTGCAGAGGTTTTCCTGGGTGAATCTCGCTCAGATCGGATGTACCTTGATACGAGCTCTCTTTGTGGTGATTGTGCTTAACCGCGGGCAGGGACTGCTGAGCGTGGCGCTCATCACCGTCACGCTCAACCTGGTGAGTCATGCGCTGCTCGCCGGGATGGCTTTCCGGGTCATGCCGCTGCGGCTCGAAGCCAAGTTTGTGGACCGGCGCGCTTTCCGGCAGATGATCAATTACGGGTGGGCCGCATTCCTGATCATGGTTGCGGAGAAGCTTCGTTTCGGGTCGGATGCAGCGGTCATCGGAGTCTTTCTTTCTTCGACGGCGATCACCTATTTCGCGGTTGGGCTCAGGCTGGTGGAGTACCCGGCCACCGTTGTCCAGAGTCTCGCCCTGGTCTTCACCCCCATGTCGAGTCATTTCGACGCCCTGGGTGACCACGATCGGCTTCAAAAGGTTCTCCTGGCCGGAAATCGCGCTTGCGCGATGACGATCTTCCCTATGTGCGCGACCTTGATCATCCTGGGGAAACCGATCCTCGAGGCTTGGGTGGGCAACAGATACCTTTCGAGCTACGCCATTCTCGTTGCCCTGGTCGTGCCCAGGACTCTTTATCTTGCGCAGTCGGCCTCAACGAAAATCTTGCTTGGCATGGGCCTGCACCGGGTGCTAGCACTGGTTCTTTTGCTCGAAGGCGCCTCGAACATGGTCCTCAGCATCCTGTTGCTGCGGCATTTTGGAATACTCGGCGTCGCCGTGGGCACTGCGATCCCTTTAGCGTGCACGAGCTTATTTTTCCTGCCCCGTCATGTCTGCCATTTGTTAAGAGTCCCGATGGGTTCATTTCTAAGCGAAGCATACTTGATGCCCTTGGTGCTGTGTGCTCCTGTGGTGGTCACGCTTTTGGTCCTGCGGCATTCGTTTCAAGTGCGCAGCTATCGCGACCTCTTGTTGCAGCTCTCTGCGGCAGCGGTCGTCTACGGACTCGCTTTGCTCTGGCTGTTTTTCACCAGGGAACCCGAAGGGATGAGCCTCCGGATGAGATTTGCGCAGTTTCGACAGCAGGCCTTCGGCCCGTGAGTTGCCTCGGCGCGAGATGCGGCCAGAGGTGGTGATTTATGAGTGCACTGCGGCGCGACCTGCAATCGCAAGGCGAAGCAATATCTGGGAACGATGCCTGCGCCCCAGAACTATCTGTTGTGATGCCGTGTTTGAACGAGGCTGAGACGCTTAAGGCTTGCATCGAGAAGGTGCAAAGGGCGTTTCGCGAACATGGCATCGCAGGCGAAATCATCCTGGCGGATAACGGCAGCACAGACGGATCTCCGGGGATTGCTGCCCGGATGGGAGCTCGTGTCGTAGTCGTTGAAAGCAAGGGTTACGGCAGCGCCCTGAGAGGCGGCATCGCGGCGGCCCGTGGCAAGTACATCATCATGGGTGACGCCGATGACAGTTACGACTTCACGCAGATTCCGCTCTTTTTGGAGAAGTTGCGAGCGGGCTTTGACTTGGTGATGGGGAATCGCTTCAAGGGTGGCATCAAGTGCGGAGCCATGCCACCTCTGCACAGATATCTTGGAATCCCCGTTTTGACGGCCATCGCGAGGCTGCTGTTTGGCAGCCCGCTTAACGACAATCACTGCGGGCTTCGTGGCTTTCGCAAGAGCGCATTTCTGAAAATGGGATTACGTGCAACGGGGTGGGAATTCGGCTCTGAAATGATCTTGAGAGCAAACCTCCTAGCTATGCGGATCACGGAAATCCCTATCACACTTTCACCCGACGGGCGCAGCCGCCCACCCCACCTGCGAGCCTGGCATGCCGGCTGGGAACACCTGCGATTGATGTTGCTCTACAGCCCACGTTGGCTCTTCTTGTACCCTGGGTCGGTGCTCGTGGCGGTCGGACTCCTCACTGGATTGTGGCTCATGCCCGGCCCTCGAAGAGTCGCAGACGTAACTTTCAATGTGCACACCCTCCTTTATGCGGCTGCGGCCGTTCTGCTCGGCTTCCAGGCCATCGCTTTTTCTGCCTTCACCAAGGTCTTTGGAGTTAGCCAGGGACTCCTTCCTCAGGATCCTCGACTCGACAGGGCCCTTCGCTGGGCCAGTTTGGAAGCGGGGTTGGTCGTGGGAGGACTGCTCGTCTTGGCTGGATTGGGTGGCTCCGTTTACGCCCTTGGCCTCTGGGGATCGCGTCAATTCGGCCCCATGGACGCCACGAACACCTTGCGGATCGTCATCCCGGCCGTCGTCTGCCTCACCCTGGGTTTCGAGATCGTTCTCTCCAGCTTTTTCTTAAGCGTTTTGAGAATGGCGCGACAATGAACGATGCAGCCGTCCGGCAACGCCAGCAAAGCGAGTGGCTGATCCAGTGGAAAGAGTTTGAGGACGACGCTTCCTTTCTTTTTGCCGGATGGATCTATCCCGCCACCTTGGACGACTTCGGAGGGAAAACTGTCTTGGACGCGGGATGCGGCGGCGGCCAGCACCTTGCCCAAATTGCTGTCCACGCTCGTAAAGTTGTCGGTGTGGATCTTAACACTGCTGAAATCGCGAGACAAAGAACGGCGAGATTACAGAATGTGACAGTCTTGGAAGCTGACATTGCGGAGATGGATTTAGGCGAACAATTTGATGTCGTCCTTTCCATCGGTGTGATTCACCATACCGACGACCCGGATAAGACGGTGAGAAATCTCAAAAGGCACATTAAGCCCGGCGGAAAGCTGATTCTGTGGGTATATGCCGAGGAGGGTAACTTCCTGGTTCGAGCGTTGCTGGAACCCTTGAAGCGATCCTTCTTGCTGCGGCTCCCGAAACCAATAGTCAGGCTCCTGGCAGAAGTCCTGACCGTCACGATATCCTTGCCAGTGTATAGCATCTATCTTCTACCACTGCCTTCTCTTCCGTTTTATGAGTATTTTCAGAACTGGCGGAGACTGTCTTTCAGACGGAATGTTCTCAATGTCTTCGACAAGCTGAACGCTCCGCAAACCGCTTTCATCCCCAGGGAACAGGTTCAACGCTGGATGAGCCCCTATGAATTCAGGGAAGTCCACATTTCCTGCTACCAAGGGATAAGCTGGCGAGCTTCCGGCACAAAGATCTAACGCTAGAAGGACAGATGGCAAAGTTCTTGCCGTTCTTGCCGGGTCGCCCATATCGGCCTAGCACATATTTCTCTGATGTAAAATGGTTGTGGCGCTACGAGGACGGACCGATGGATTGCGACAAGGTGATGGATTCAGCCGGTCAGAGCGACATAGTTCTGACCGCGCCGCACTTCATTGGAGAAGTCAGAAGCAAAGAAGACCTGGACAATCATCATAATGCCGAGTTCGCAGAGCGTCTTTCCGGAACCCGCGCTTTCGCGGACCCATTCGCCTCGAGGTGGGGCGGCTTCGAGCCTGTTGAAGTCGTGGTATTTGTCAAGAAGACCCTGGCGTGTCGCCTGGGAGAACAGGCTGGAGCCAGCCCATAGACCCAATTCGGCTATCTGTGAGAACTATCGAGAATTGTACCGCGGCAGTCACCGGCGGGTGTGGCTTCATTGGCTCGCACCTTGTCCGCGCACTGAGGCGTCGCGCAGTGCGCGTGCTGGCCATCGACAGCCTCGACTACGGCAGGGCGGAGAACCTCGACCTTTCGGACCCAGACGTTCAACTCGAACAACTCAGGCTGCACTGTCGAGCTGGTGAAAGACTCCGGCATTTGCTCGAAGGCGTGGATTACGTTTTTCATCTCGCAG
>DATJKY010000073.1:0-3753 GCA_035490955.1 Terriglobia bacterium
CTGAGCGCGGGCATAGCAGGGAAACTCGGACAAGGCCTTTTCCAGATGCGCGCGGGCCTCCGGGAGCTCGCGGGCGGCAAGCGCGCGTGAACCCTTTTCGTATTCTTTCCGAGCGGTCTTGGGCGCCTGAGCGTCCGTGAGGGCGGGTGACGTGGTGATTTCCTTGATCTTGTTCAAGGGTGTCAGCGTCACCCTGACGATGTATTGGCTAGCTCCCTGGCCGAGGTCGATGTCCTGCTGCCACGTCTCATAACCCTCGGCCGTGACGATGAGGCGGTAGCGCAACTTCCTGAGGTAGCCGAGGTCGAAGCGGCCGTCATTATTTGCCGGAATCTGGGCTGCCCGTTCTCCCGATTCTGTTTCGAGCGTGATCGTCACGCCCGAGGGGACTGTCCGGCCGGTGTAGGTCACAACCTGACCCGACAACGTCGCGGTCCCCTGGCCGGCGGCTGGCGGGGGGGCGACCAACACGATGCCAAGGAGAAAGGGAAGCAAGAGATAGGTGATTGCAGAGCAGCGTGCCGGTTGCCGGGCCGCGGGGTCCGCGGTCGAAGGGGCCTTAAAGCGCATGGGCTGTCCTCCGAAGCCGCCACTATAGCAGGGAAGCCCGAGCAAATCAAACGTTCGTGGAGAGTGTCCGAGCCTTGTCATTCCGTCTATGACGGCGGTCTTGAGTCTTCTGGGTCGCTTGGGCAGGTCCTCTGCGGGAAGAATCCGAGCTTGTCCGAAAGATGCAGACGCTATGCTCCAGGTCAGCATCGAAGGGCCGCCACGTTGGACTGCACGCGTCGACTGTTGTTCGGAAGCCGTGTTAGGATGGGGCAAGTGAGATATGCGGGAGGTGGAGCTGCGACGGAGGGTTTTCGGGCCTGACGAATGCCTCACTGTTTCGATCAAGCCTCCCCTCGCCCCTTTGGGGGAGAGGGGCCGGGGGTGAGGGGGTCCCCGGACGCAAGACTGAAGATCGAATGACCAACGAGACTCGCCGCCGCAATCGTGCGTCAAGATCCTTGGCCCGCAGCGCGGCCCGAATCACCATCGCCCGCGAGCTACGCCGAAAGGCGACGGAAGCGGAAACGGTGGCGTGGCGACTGCTGTGTGAGCTGCGTCCGAAAGGCTTCCGGTTTCGCCGCCAGCACCCGATCGGGAAATGTGTAGTGGATTTCTGCTGCGTGCAGAAGCGTCTGATTGTGGAGGTGGACGGAAGTGTTCACGCTCAACCCAGCCAAGCGGCACGCGACGCGAGGCGGGACCACTACCTTGAGCGGTTCGGATACACAATCCTCCGCTTCCCGAACGGTATCGTGTTGGACGCACCGGACGAGTTCGTGAGGCGTATTTTAAACCTGGTGTGGTCGCTGCCTGAGAGTGCGCGCAGGCAGGCCACCTCTGGCCCATCCGTAACCCCCTCACCCCCAGCCCCTCTCCCCCAAAGGGGCGAGGGGAGTGAGGGTTGGCGGGGCTAGCATGAATATCTAATGCGGCGACGGCTCCATCGGCGACGAGGGCTTCTTACTGCAAACCTCTTGCTTGCTGCAACGCTGTTGTCCGCCGAGTCCACTCCGCAGAATCCGTCACCCCCCGGCAACGCTCAACAAGAAAAGAGCTCAGTCCCTCAGGGCGGGGTCCTCAAGGTCGAAGCTCCCTCCGTCGTCGTCGACGTGATTGTGACGGACCGAAAGGGACGCTCGGCTGGCGATCTCGCGGCAGAAGACTTCGCCGTCTACGACAACAACGTTCAGCAGAAAATCGTTACTTTCGTGCCTCCACTGGCAGCGGGCTCGCAGCCTACTCCCAGCCCGCAGCCTGGGGTGCCGCTGCCTGGCTCAAAGCCCGCGGCCGCCCGGGAAGTGGTGGATCTGGCCAAGGTCCACTTCATCACCCTGGTTCTTGACCTGGGCGACCTGCAACTCCAGAACATCAAGAAGGCCTGCGACGCGGCGGCGGAGTACATCCGCACCACATTGGCGCCTGAGGACTTCGTCGCTGTGTACTACGTCAACCAAACTTTGCACCTGGCCCAGTCATTCACTCGGGAGAAGCAGCGGGCCGTCGAAGCAGTAACTGAAATTAGTAACAAGCCGCCTGGCGGGCGGTTGACGGCTGCGCTGCGCCTCTCCACCCAGGACGACATTACGCGACTGGAATCCGAGCTCAACGGGTTTGGCAGCTCCGTCGGTCCCGGAGCCGGCGTACCCAGCAGCCTCAGTCCACAGGACGCGATGATCGCCGACAGGGAGCTAAGCACGCTTCGCCGCTTCCTCTGGACGCAAGGCGTGCTTCAAGCCCGGGCGGTGCTGGTGGCGATGCGCGCCATTGCCCAGGCCTACCAGGATTTGCCTGGGCGTAAGAACGTGGTTGTCTTTTCTCAGGGCTTCACTCACGCACCCGAAGCGCAGCCTGCCTTGCAGGCGGTGGTCGACGCTGCCAACCGCTCGAACGTTGCCTTCTACGTTGTCGACGCCGGCGGCATGACGGCGAGTTATGGAGCCACGAACTCCATGCCCGAGGATCTCGCAGGTACTCGCCACGCCTACGATGTGGCCCAGGAAGGAGCAGGGTTCAGAGAAGGATTCACCAAATTCGACCAGATGAAGCATACCGGACTGGAGATCGAGTACCAGGATTTGGAAAATGTGGCCCAGGCCACAGGCGGGTTCTACGTGAAAAATCAGAACGATCTTTCGCACGGCCTCGCGCTTGCCGACCGCGATTTGCGCGAGTTCTACACCCTGGTCTACCAGCCCACTGACCGTCGCTATGACGGATCGTTCCACAAGATCAAAGTGGAGCTGCTCAAGCGCGGCTATGAGGTGCGTCACCGGACGGGATACTGGGCCATTCCGCCCGGGCAGGAGATGATGATGACACCGGCGGCAGCGCAATTGTTAGGGGCACTAGCCAACGGCTCACTGCGGCCGGCCTTCGCACCCCGGGTGAATACGGCCTTGCTCCTCGCTCCGGACGGCAAGCTGGCGGCTCCGGTGCGCGTCACGGTACCCGGTAAGTCGGTGCACTTCGAGGGGAATGGGAAATCCTATCGCGCCGCAGTTACCCTGGTGCTCGTGGCGCATGCGAGTGACGGGCGGTTGGTCTCAGCTCACCAGCGCTTCCTCAGCCTGAATCTCGACAACAAGCAATGGAAGGACTTTGAAGGCACAGACCTGGAGATCAGCGGTCGGCTGGCGTTGCCGGAACTGGAAGCGCTGCGCGTGCAGGCGATCCTGCAGTTCTCAAATGGTACAGTGGCGTTGGGGGAGCAAGCGATTGACATCCCCGCGGGGTCTTCGGGTCCAAGGCTGACCAGCTTGCTGCTATCGGACCGCATCGAACCCGCCCAAGGGAGCGCTGACCCGTCTGACCCGCTGCGCGGCGAGAACTTTCAGCTCTATCTACCCGCCCAACCGCGCTTTTCTGCCGCCGACAAGCTAACCCTCTACTTCGGGATTGTGGACGCTCCTCTCGGTGCCGGCACCCAGTGGCTCCACCTGCGAGTGATGTATGCGGTCAAGTCCGGCACCACGCTGGTAATGAGCCCGCCCGCCGAGGAAATGCGGCCTTCTCCTTCGAGCGCGCCTAACCGGATGCTGGTGCTGAAGCAGTTTGACCTGAAGGGCTTACGGCCGGGGAGCTACACCTTGGAAGTGACAGTGGAAGACCTTACCAGCCACCGAACTGTATCGCAGCGTGCGGGTTTTGTTGTGGGTTAAGCTCCAGAATAGCGTCCGCCGATGGCTTGGCACGGCTCTGCCG
>DATJKY010000074.1:0-4069 GCA_035490955.1 Terriglobia bacterium
AAGTCGGCTTGTAGCCAGTAGGAACTGGCGAATTGAAAGATGCAAAACAAGGGTGTGCTTCCGGCAAGGCTGCGTGAATTGCGCCTGACCGATTCAGGCTTTCGCTCCGCAGCACCGCTTGTATCTCTTGCCGCTGCCGCAGGGGCAGGGGGAATTGCGGCCTGGGGTGTACGCGGAGACTCTCTGCTCCCGGGCAACCGCTCCATCCGGTTTGCGATGAAATCGGGTCTTCCGATGATCTTCCATGCCCTCATAGGCGATGTGCTGGGAAGCACCATCTTCAAGCAGCCTTCGAACCAGGAGCAAGGCCGCTTTGTGCGGATCGGTGAACTTGCCGTCCACCAGTAACCGCTGGTTCTTCAAACGGTCAATCGCATCCTCTATCGTCGTACGGCCAGCCGGAAGTGCAGCACCACCGGTAATCCAGAACTGGCCCAGAGGGATGGTGCGGGTAGCATAAGCGACATCAAGCGGGTTGTAGCTGAGACCGATGTCCATGATGAAAAGTTCCTCGGCTGACATCCGACGAAGAGAGAATAAATGATGAATTGAGAGACATCCTGTCTCCAATACTACGAATGCAGGCCACGCTCGAGCGTGTTTCTATAGCTCCAGGGCGTCCACGCCGCTGGATTCTTTGCCAGTTCCTCCGCGTGCCTCTGCAGTTCGGTGAGGTAATCAAAGGCATTGGCACCGTTTAATTCGCAGGTGTGGATGAGACTCATAAACAGGTCGCCCACGTCAGCGCCGTTCTGGGTCTTATAGAACAAGGAATTTTTTCGATGTAGAACAGCCTTCTTCAGAGCGCGCTCAACAACGTTGTTGTCGAGCGGAGTCCCGGCCTGACGAAGAAACAGCGTCAGCTCCGGCCAATGGTTGAGGCAATATTGAATCGCGGATCCCAAACCGGAGTTCGGCTCGACCTTCTTCTCCGCAAATTGAGCCCTGAGCCAGCCATGCAGTTTCTCCATCACCGGTGTGCTGTGCTCTTGGTGAAAGTGCAGCCGTTCCTCTGGCGATAAGCCGCGCTCTTCCGCCTGGGCATCGTAGCCGTACACTTCCGCGAAGCTTTCCAGCACATACCGGCACTCCTCCGGAAAGTTGGACACCACATCCACAAAGCGCCGTCGAGCGTGCGCATTGCAGTTTCCCACGATGACCTTCAGTTTCTCTGGCAGCTTGGGGAAATTCCGCGACAGAGCATCGGCCACCTGAATCGGCGCAGGCAGTCCGGCGGCACGCTGGGCCAACACTTGGGCAAAGTTCTCCCCCGCGTGTCGTCGCCCCGTGAAAAACAGCGCCACCCGCTGCCCCTGTTGCGTGGACACAATCCCGGAGGTGAACACTCCCCTGCGCTCGCGCGAACTGGACTCCTCCTCCGGGCTCCCCCGAGGTGAAGCACTCTCCCTGGTCAACGATAGGATCTTCATTTTGGTGTCATCGTTGTGAAAGACTTCCCCTTGTGCTGCCTGACGGATCAGTTCTTCGAAGGCGGGTCGGATTCCTTCCGCCACCTCCTCGACGATCTCCCACTGCGTCGAAGCCGGCAGCGGAATACCCAAGTTCTCCTCCAGTCCGGCCAGCCGGTAGAATGGAATCCCGCTACCGTATTTCAGCAGCGCGATCATGGCCCCGGCACTCTCGTCGTATTTCTTCTCGCTCACGCCCTCCGGCGCTTCCGCTTCAAAAATCTCTCCGCACAAATTGCAGCGCAGACTCTCCAGTTCGTAAACCGTGGCTCGCAGCGGCGCCTGACCCAGCACTCGAATGCGCAGAGCCGGTTCTTTCCTCGCGTAGATCTTCCCTTTCCGACATCCCGGGCACCGGTCTCCTGACTTGAGGGAGGTGTGCGGCACTGGAATCCGCTCGGCGCCTCGATAGTCCTCCGCACCGTTCCGTCCATGCCCTGGTTTCGCCTGCACGTCCGGACCTGGTGAATGAATTTTTGAACGGGGCTCGAGTCCGGCCCGCTCGAGAACTTTTTCCGTCTTCTCCGTGCTTGGTTTCTCCAGCAATACGCGCAATTGGCTGATCGTCGTGTCTTTTTCACCAATCAAGTCGGCCAGATAACTAAAGGCCCGCAAAAGGGTTTGCAGCTTCTGATAATCCTCTTCACCCAAGGTTTCTCGTTTCCGCTCCAGCAGCGCTCGGACTTCTTCCCGATTCACTTCGATCACCTCGTCGGTGGCCCTCATCTTAAACCGCAGCCAGTAGCTCACGAAAGTGCGGTGTGAGCGCATACCCCAGCACTTCCTTGATCGGACGGTTCGGCCTTTTGCTCCAAGCGTTCTTCCCGCGACCAGTCGTGCGCCCTAACATTCTCCAATTCGCCGCACGATAGCAGGTCCCCCGATAGCGCTCGGGATCGATGAACGTTTCCACAAAATAAATCGGATGACCGTACACGCGCTCCCATTCCACCGAGAGCATACCCGTCATGCGCGCCAGAAGGTGCGAAGCCAAGTACCGAATGCGCACCCAGGGCAACAGCAAGAATCGAGGGTTGTAGGCCAACAGGTGGATGTTCTTGCGCCGCGCCTCATCCGACCAGCCCAGAAAACGGTCCCGACAGCCCAAATAATGGGCCGACGAGGACCAGGCAAAACAGGCGATCGGCCGCGCTCCCGCGTAAACCAAAAATTTCAGGTGCTCTCCAACCGGTTGCTTGTACCGAAGATAGTGATATTGCTCGAGCAGACTGTTGAACAGCGACTCCTCCGGCGTGCGCCGTACCGAGTGGAACTCGAGCGGCTGGATCTCGGCTACTCGACCCTGCAGTGGACGGGTGTCCACCTCCACCGGCGCTGGCTTTCTGTGCTCGGCCAGGGGGTTGGCGGATCGCTGCCGAACGGGCGGCAGTTCGATCAGGCCCGCGCGGTGCAGGTGCAACATCAGCCCGCGGCACACCATGGACCGCAACGCTCCATTCGCCTGCCTCCAGTTCCACGCCTCACAGAGAAGAGAAGAAAGGGCTCGCCGGCTGGCCTGCGGATGTTGGGCAATGAGTTGACGAATGAAAGCGACGTCCGCTTCGGTGATAATTCGCTGTCGGTATCGCCACGACAATGTCATGTCGGGCAGCCTAACAGCTCGCTCGCCGGAACGCAAGTCCTTTCTGCCGATTTCTTTTGATTTTCTGTTGTTGCTTCTTTTTGCTCAGGCGATGCGACGCCAGGGCGGCACCGCCTGGACCGAGCTCGGGTCTCCGCCCGCCAGCAGCACTTGCAGTTCGTGAGCCTCCACCGCTTTCGCTGCCTGGCCTGCACTCTCCGGCCAGAAACGAAACCGACCAGCCGACAAACGCATCTGGCACAGCCAAAACCCGCGCGAGTCATAGGTCAGGATTTTAATGGCTGTTCTCCGGCGATTGCGAAAAACGAACAAACAACCGGAGAAGGCATCCGCCGCGAGCGCTTCTTTGCAAACGCGAGCTAAGCCGTCTATCCCTTTTCTGAAGTCCACTGCCTCCACGGCCACCCAAATGCGCATATGAGGAGCAATCTGAATCATGACCTGGTTCTCCAGAAGCTCTGCGTCAGAACCGCTAGCTCTGGACTGCCCAGACCCGGAAGATGGATCTTCATCTTCTCCCCACGCGCATTTTCCATCTCGATCGCGCAGGCGCATGAACCACTGGACTCCGCTGGAAGCAATTCGATAAAGGTGGGTACCTTTTGCGGCGAGCGACACGGCAGGTCCTCTATGGTAGAGAGCCGTTTCTTGAGCGAGTAGTAGTTGAGCCGGAGCGTGCGAGCGGTTCGGTACAGACCGTGTTGCCGAACCAGTTTCGCTGCGGAAGTCCACAGGACCTGCGGAATCGGCGAGCAGCGCTTGCGGGTCTTACGCCAAAGCTCGAAGCGGCACCGCACTTGCTCCAGTTCATTGCCCGGAGCGGATATCATCGTGGCTCTCATCGGCTATCCTCCATCCACACTGACGAAGTGGACAGCCGACGATATCAACCGCTCCAGCAAAATTCATGCAGGCTTGCCGAAAGCTCACGACAAGCTTGCGAGCCGCGTTTGAACGGCCTTTACCGTCGCAGCGTCTTCGCCTTCAAAACGGCCTG
>DATJKY010000075.1:0-6635 GCA_035490955.1 Terriglobia bacterium
TATCTTCCGCTCGACCGATGGCGGCGAGAACTGGCAGAAGGTTCTTTACAAGGATCAGAACACAGGTGGTTCTGATGTCGCCATGGACCCGTCTAATCCTGATGTGCTCTACGCATCGATGTGGGAGGACCGATTAGGACCGTGGGAAGATAGCAACCAGTACGGCGGCGTGGCCGGAGGCCTTTTCAAGTCCACAGACAGCGGCAACACGTGGCGGCAGCTCACCCAGGGGCTGCCGGCAGACGTCGAGCAGATCTACGTAGCCATTGCACCCAGCGATCCGCGGCGCCTTTACGCGAGCCTAGTCACAACGCATAGCGGTGGCATTTACCGCTCCGACGATGGCGGTCAAAGCTGGCACCAAGCGACCACAGACCCGCGACCTGCCAAGCGTATTGGCGGAGGCGACCTCCCCGTGCCCAAGGTAGATCCGAAGAATCGAGACATCGTTTACAGCACGAGCATCGTCACCTGGAAGTCCACTGACGGCGGCAAGACGTGGACCGGCATACGAGGCGCGCCCGGCGGCGACGACTACCAGAACATCTGGATCAATCCCCACAACCCCGACATCATCCTCCTGGTAAGCGACCAAGCTGCCATTGTGACCGTTAACGGTGGCCAGACGTGGAGTTCATGGTACAACCAGCCCACGGCTCAGCTCTATCACGTCATTACCGACCACCGCTTCCCCTACTGGGTCTACGGCGGCCAGCAGGAGAGCGGCTCGGTCGGTATCTCGAGCCGTGGTAACGACGGCGAGATCACATTTCGCGACTGGCGTCCGGTGGGCGTGATCGAATACGGCTATGTCGCGCCTGACCCACTCCATCCTGACATCGTTTATGGAGCCGGCAGGACCGAAGTCTCGAAGTTTGACTGGACCACTGGCCAGGTGCAGAACGTCACGCCCATTCCGCTCCGGAGCGGTAAGTACCGCGCTGATCGCACCGAGCCGATCCTATTCTCTCCTGTTGATCCGCACATTCTGTATTACGCCGCCAATGTGCTGTTCAAAACGACCGACGGCGGGCACTCCTGGCAGACCATCAGCCCCGATCTCAGCCGTGCGCATCCGGGCATTCCGGCGAGCCTGGGTGCCCGTGCCTCCAAGGACCCCGACGCCGAAAAACAGCGCGGAGTGATCTACGCGCTCGCCCTATCGTTGAAAGATGTGAACACGATCTGGGCAGGCACGGACGACGGCCTGATCTGGGTCACGCGCAACGGCGGGAAGAACTGGAAGGACGTAACGCCCCTGCAGCTAACCCCCTGGAGCAAGGTAACTCAAATCGCCGTCTCCCCCTTCGATGAGGACTCGGCCTATGCTTCCGTCAGTCGCTTCCGCATCGATGACCGGCGCCCTTACATCTATCGCACACGCGACGGCGGCAAGACTTGGCGGCCGATCACCCATGGGCTGCCGGATGACTCCTCCGTGGACACGGTGCGGGCGGACCCCGCCCGCAAGGGATTGCTGTTTGCCGGCACTGAGAACGCCGTCTGGGTCTCGTTTGATGACGGCGATGAGTGGCAGTCCCTGCAATTGAATCTGCCGCACACCTCGATGCGTGACCTCTGGATCCATGACAATGACTTGATCGTGGCCACACACGGACGCTCGTTCTGGATTCTGGACGACATCACCCCGCTGCGTGAGATCACGGAAGCCATGGCTCACGCCGATGCCTACTTATTCCAACCCGAACCGGCTTATCGAGTGCGTCCCAACACCAATACCGATACACCACTTCCGCCCGATGAGCCGTCAGGAAAAAATCCGCCCGACGGCGCAATCCTCGATTATTTCCTAGCCCAACCCTCTTCCAACCCTGTCACGTTGGAAATTCTCGATGCAGGCGGCAAACTGGTGCGTCGCTATTCGAGCAACGACCCTCCCGAAGCAACGGAAGCCAAACTCTTGAAAACGCTCGAGGTGCCACCGTACTGGGTCCGTATGCCTAGGATTCTCTCCGCCCAAGCGGGCATGCACCGCTGGGTTTGGGACCTGCACTATCCTGCGCCACAATCTGCGCGGCACGAGTATCCGATCTCGGCTATTCCGCATGACACGCCGCGGTTGCCACAGGGGCCGAACGCCGTGCCAGGGGAATATGCCGTGCGCCTCACCGTGGACGGCCACAGCACAACGGTGCCGCTCACCCTGAAGATGGACCCGCGCGTCAAGACACCGCTCGCAGGCCTGGAGCAACAGTTCAGCCTGGAAACTCGCCTCGCTTCCATGATGAACAGTGCTTACGAAGCAACGGGGCAAGCTCGCTCGCTCCGTGAGCAACTTGAGAAGCTCTCCGGGAGAGCGAGCGGTCCTCTAGCGGAATCGGTCTTGACCCTTCAAAAGAAGGTTACGTCCCTGCTGGGTAAGCCCGTCGGGTTCGTGGCACCTCTGTCGCCGGAAGTGACGCTAGTCAGTATGAGCAACGAATTACGTACGCTTTACGGTGAGATCGGAAGAGCCGACGCTGCCCCAACCGCGTCACAAGTATCAGCGGTGGCCGAGGTTGAGAGCGACCTCTCCGGCGTGATGACTCGCTGGAACGCGATCAGAACCACCGATCTCCCCGCCCTTAATCAACAGCTCGAGAACGCCGGTCTGCCGGAGACACGGCTTGAGCAGGGCGCGGAGCCGGAGCAAGAGTCGCAGGACGAAGAGTAAGCGTCCCGCAGAACTTCTGAAGAAACTTGCTGATTCGACGGAAGAACATCGGGCGAATTTATCTTTGGGCAGGGCCGGGCTTAATATACGCTAAACATGCAATGCCCGTAATGCGGTATTCCCACCAACCTTTTCTCGTTCGCATCTGGGAGTTGCGGCGCAACCTCAATGCTTATGACGCCGCCTATATCGCCTTGGCCGAAGCATTGCGCGCGCCCTTGGTGACCTGCGACCGCGCGCTGGCATCCGCGCCCGGCCATCGGGCAATCGTAGAGGTCATCGCTTGATCTGCGGTCCTCTCGCCGAGCTCTTCCTTCCTCTCATTGCAGCACGACGGCACGGCGGAGATTGCGCGGCCGGTCGGGGTCGAGTCCCTTTTTCAGACCCGTAAAGAGCCCCAAGAGTTGACCGGTCAGGAGGTAGGTGGTCAGGCGGGCATATTCCGCTACGTCCAGATTAAGCTCGACCAGGAAATCCGCGGTCCGGCGCGCGGCATCGTCGCCCTTATTCGTCACCACCACGGTCGTGCCGCCCAGGCTTTTCACTTCTTCCAACACCTCGCGCTCTGCCTCATAACCGCTTTCCGAGAGAAAAAAGGTCAGGAGCGTCTCGGCACTGACGATGGCCTTCGGCCCGTGGCGGAATTCCAGGGTGTGGAAACACTGCGCATAGGAGCACGACATTTCCTTCACCTTGAGCATAGCCTCAGAGGCCATTCCGTAGAACGGTCCCTGCCCCAGAAAAACGTAGTCCGCGAAGTCATGCCCGTCGACGAACTGTTGTAGGCGTGGAGGCATTGGGTCCAGTGCGGTTTGGGCGAGGGCCGGGAGCTTCCTGAGCGACTCCAGGAAAGCGTTCTGCTTGCCGACGGTTGCTGCCAGGACCTGCAACCCCAACAACATGGAACTGAACGACCGGGTCATCACCATACTTTGCTCATCGGCGGCGAGCATGTGGAGGGCGGCAGTAGAGATTTTCTCGAGTGGTTGGCCGTCAACGCAAGTGATGGCGAGAATGCGGACCTTCTCTTTCGATTCCAGGTATTCCGCCGCCTTCAAGACTTCGGAGGTGTGGCCGGACCGCGAAATGAGAACGGGTTGGCAGGGCGGGCCAGAAGTAACCAAGTCGGGGAAAAGCAGCAGTTCGGAGGCGGGGATGGCACGGGCGCGCTGACCGGTCAGCGCAGTCCAGCTCGAGGCTGCGGCCTGCGCAACGTAGAAGCTGGAGCCACATCCGATGAATAACCAATCGGAGCGGGCCGGCAACCGTCTAAGCGCGGTTTCGATCTCGTGGGATTTCTGAAGTGCCAGCATGCAATGCGCCCAGCACTGCGGTTGGGAAAGTATCTCAGTAAGGGTGTGCGCTCCCGGCGCTTTGCTCATTGGCCCTTTGTCGGTAGCCATTTGTCCTTTGCCTTTATGCGTCGCTCTGTGTCGTCCTTGCCATCGCCCTTTTCTGAGATCACCTCGGCCCCGCCAGGGACCAAGAACCACCCACGCCGCACCACGGACGAAGGACAAGCTATTATCAAGCGCGCGGTCGGAAAGTCAACTCGAACTGTCTTGTCCTTGTCATAAAAACAAAGAACCAGGAGTAAATGACAGAGAACAAAAGGGCCAAGGACAAAGGTAGCAGCCGATGATTGACCACCGAAGCTGATATGGCTATTATAGCTATGTCGGAGGTCAACCGATGCGAAGCGTTAATATCGCGGCACTTAAGAATGAGCTCAGCCGATACTTGAACGAGGTACGACAGGGCGAGGAACTGTTAGTACGAGACCGAGACGTTCCTATCGCCAAAATCGTCCCTTTGCAGAAGGCTGGTGAGCTAGAAGCGGAGGAGCTTGCCCTTGCCGCAGCCGGCAAGTTGCGGTTGCCTGACGCCTCGCTGCCGGCGTCCTTTTGGTCAATGCCGGCGCCCCGCGTCTCGCTCAAACGCGCGGTGGCAGCCGTGAAGGCAGAACGTGATGAGGACTGAAACGGCGTTCTGGGACACCAGCGCTATTGTTCCGCTGTGTTGCTACCAAACCGCAAGCGCACAGGCGCGAAATTTAGCGCGTCATTATGGCCGGATGGTCGTTTGGTGGTGTACAAGGGTTGAAGCGTATGGCGCCCTGGCACGTTTGCGACGCGAGGGTGCCTTGACCGCGAACGGCTTCCAGCAGACCGCTGCGCGGCTCTCGGTCTTGAGCCGGGCCTGGCTGGAGGTGCTGCCCGTCGAATCGGTCCGTCAGCGAGCTGAAGAACTCCTTGGGTCACAGATTATCCATGCCGCCGATGGGCTTCAACTGGCTGCTGTCCTGGTCTGGTGTCAGGGACGCTCCCAGCGAAGGGTATTTGTTTGTTTTGACCAGCGGCTGGCCAGCGCCGCCACCGAAGTCGGATTCGAAATAAGGGGTTAAAGCCCTCTAGACCAGGGTCACTTCAATAGCACGTGTGTTGCCGAAGCTTGATCGGAGTCGCGCTTCCCCCTGTGCCTCCTGTGCGCCCACTCGTGTTCCCTTTCACTTCGTTTACTTTCGTCTTCTGACCGACACTTCGACACAAGGCAATCCCGAGTGCAACAACACAGAAAAGGGTCTGGCGCGGCTTGAACGTCTCTCCTGGCACGAGGAAGTTACCAGCAACATTTGACGACAAGTGGCATTCACCAAACCCTCAAGCGGCAGAAGTTGGCTTCTTCCCCCACAAAAAGAAGCCGCAGGGCACGTTCTAACTCAAAGAAAAAACAGGACTAAGACCCCCCGGGCGCCCTCTCGATCGACACTAAGAACTTAGTAAGAAAATTGATAGGGTTTTTCCAGCGTTTTCAAAGGACTTTCTTGCTCCGCAGGAGTAGTGTCCAACGCGTTCAGGGAGCAAATCGGATGCAGACAGCCAGGGGGGCGACTGTGGAACAGACAACGATTCGCAGGCAATCCGAGCCGAGACTGCCCATTAGTCTAGTGTTCCGACTCAGAAATTCGCTAAAGAATTCAGCTCAAAGGAGCCACATAACTTAGCCCGAGGCGCGAGTCTTGGTTTAGGGCTCTCTCTCTCCCCCTTTCCCTCCTCCGCCCGCCCTGCGGCCCAGACCCCTCCGGGCGGCGGGCTGGCGGGAGAGGGGTGGCGATATATCGAACACTTGCTTACAAGTTTCAGCGGGTTTTGTTGCTTGAACCATCAGGAGGCCTTGGAGAGGACCTCCGGCCAGCCCGAACGCGGGCCATGCTGGAATCGGGCGAACCCTCGAGAAAAAAAGATGAAGGATATGCAACCTCAAGAAACTCAAATTTGAAAAACGGGAGAAGGCGATGAGGGATCGAAAGTCTAACACACCGCTGACCGCAAGCGCCCCAACCCTCTGTCTGACACTATCTGAACGGCTAGCTTTCCCATCCGAAACAGATAGGGTCGAAGGCTCCCGTGTGGTTGATGCTAGCGCCGGGTTCAAAGTTCACCTGCAACAATATTCCCACTGGAATCAAGCTCTTAGGGAGAGACGGCGGGCTTAATTCGGGGCGCCTCCTAGTGCGGCAGCCCACATGCTAACTCAGTGGTCGATCGGAGATTCTCACCGATCCGCAGGTACCGCCAAAGCAGTCTCTGGTGACAGAGTTTTTGCAAAGACTTGACAGACTTGCTACAAGAACAGCGAATCCAAGCCGCAGCCCCAGAGCTGCCGGGTTGCATGTTGGTTTGACTGGAGGAATGAGTATACCTCTTTCGGCCTTCGAACGGCCACCGCAATGATCGGTTTTCCCGCCGTTCTGCGCTTTACTCTTCTGGAGACCAAGTTCAGGGTCATTGCGGATAAATAAGGAAGAAGGGGATGAAAACAATTCACTTTGTTACCGGAGCAACAGGCTTTGTCGGGTCTAACTTGGTGCTGGAGCTACTAGGTCAGGCCGAGACCGAAGTCTACGCTTTGGTTCGCGCGGCAGAAGAACCATCCGAGTTCCGCTTGCAATCCGCCTTGC
>DATJKY010000076.1:0-18954 GCA_035490955.1 Terriglobia bacterium
TGAATGCCGCCAAGGCTGAGTTCGCTGGAGCGCTGGCCGGTACCAAGGGCGAACTTACCGGGGCGATTGCGCGGACGCACGATGAACTGGTGGCCCTCGCTCACAAAACCGACCGTGACTATTTTGAGTTCAATATCCCGAAGAAGGGGTCACAACAGAAGGTCGGGACTGTAATGATCCGGTTGGAGAAGACCAATCCCAAGAAGAACCAGTTCACGGTGAACCTTTACGCGGATGACAAGCAGATCGAGCGCAAGGATCAGGCTATGAACTCACCGGTCTACTTCTATCTTCAGGGTGCATCGAGCGCGCTCGAACTCGTCGTCAACAAGCTCGGCAAAGACAGCATCGCCGGCTACGTCAGCACTCCCAAAGGTTTCTTCCCCAACACGCCCAACGTCTTGGCGGCGCGGCCGGGAGCGTAGCAATTTTTCGATTTTACATTTTGGAATAGCGGTGAGGCGTGAGCACTTGGTGTTGGCTAGTGGTGAAGTAGCGACTGGGAAAGACCGGGCGACTCACGGCTGGCCTCGCACGATTGGGTGAACTGATAGCTGACGGCTGAGAGCTGAAAGCTAAGGTCTATTGCTTCACCGCGGAAGCCACGTGGCGGTTCAGGATACGGGCCAGTTCATCATAGGACCGCGTGCCGACCACTTGTTCCAGCACATTACCCTGGCGGAGGAGGAGGAGCGTGGGTATCGATCGGACCGCATACTTCCCGGCAAGGTCAGGGAGCTCGTCAACATTGATCTTCGCGAAAGTTATTTCGTTGCCGTATTTCTCGGCCAGTTTCTCAAAGGTCGGCGTCAGTATCCTGCAAGGAGTGCACCATTCCGCCCAGAAATCCACGAAAACTGGTTTGTCGCTTGCTTCGATGCTCTGCCACTCACCCTGCTGAACGTGTAGAACCCTGTCCATTTGTCTCTCCTATGGTCTATACCTGTCAACTTCATGCTATTGGATGCCCGGAATGCCCTGCGGGATTCTTCTGGACCGGGAGTTGAGACACCATTTGGAACCCCGCGATCGGACCCAGGCCTCTGCTTACTGATTGACTCTTACGCTCATGTCAGGGGGCCCTGAATTTAGCAAGCGTGGCGACGCCCTGAGAGCCACTGGCCGGGATGGCACTGGCACAGCAAGAACACAATTCCCATGTCGTCCCGAAGATCACGTACTAGAATATCTCATGTGGCATTCCTGAGAACACAACATTTTGGAGGTAACAACTTTGGCTCAGAAATGGCTCTTCAAGTCTGATCCTGAAACGTATTCTCTCTCCGACCTCGAGCGCGAGGGCAAGACCGTTTGGGATGGTGTCACCAACAATTTGGCGCTGAAGCATCTGCGAAGCGTGCGCAAGGGCGACTCCGTGCTGATCTACCACACGGGCGATGAACGCGCCATATTGGGCATTGCCGAGGTGTTGCGTGATGCCTATCCGGATCCGAAGCGGAAGGACTCACGCTTGGTAGTGGTCGATATCAAGGCGGTGAAAAGACTGCAGCGCCCAGTCAGCCTGGACGAAATCAAGAAGCAGGCTTCCCTGAAAGACTTTGCCTTGGTGCGGTTGCCGCGCCTTTCCGTGATGCCGGTCTCGGAGAGCCAGTGGACGGAATTGCTGGCCCTGGGAAAGGCGTAGTCCTTTGTCCGTTGTCCTTGGTCCTTTGTTCACGGCTTTGATAAAACCAGAACACGACCTCGCCATCCTCCAGCAACGGGTGATTGGGTGCACTCTCTGCCCACGGTTGGTCGAGCATTGCCGCAAAGTCGCCCGCGAAAAAAGGCGGATGTACCATGACTGGGAATACTGGGGAAAGCCCATTCCTAGCTTCGGCGACCCACGGGCGGAACTCCTCATCGTTGGGCTGGCGCCGGCAGCGCACGGCGGCAACCGCACGGGGCGGATCTTTACCGGTGATCGATCCGGCGATTTCCTTTACCACGCCCTCTATGAAGTGGGATTCGCCAACCAACCCCAGTCGCGCCAACGTGACGATGGGCTCGAACTGCGGAATTGCTACATCACGGCAGCACTGCGCTGCGCCCCGCCGATGAATAAGCCAGTGCCTGAGGAACTGCGAAACTGCCAACCTTACCTCCAGGCGGAGCTGCGACTCCTCGAGAGGGTGCGCGCCGTTCTGGCTTTGGGACGCATCGCTTTTGACTTTTACCTACGCCTGGCCTGGCGCAGCGCGATCGGCGCACGCGGGATTCCGTTGCCGCGGCGAGCTGCCCCTAAGGATGGCTCAGCACGGGGGAATGCCAGTCGCCGAGAAGAGCGGGAGAAATTTCCGCCTCGGTCCTTTTTCCGATTTGCGCATGGCGCGAGCTATGAGTTACCTGGGAACTTGCCGCGACTGTTCGCTTCCTACCACCCCAGCCAGCAGAACACCCAGACCGGCAAGCTGACGCCGAAGATGATGCACGCGGTATTCGAAGATATCCGGCGATTCCTTGCTGAGGGCGAATAGCGAGTAGCGAATCGCGAATGGGGACAGACCGCTTCCGATACTCTTCCCTACTCCCGATTCGCTATTCCCTACTCCCTCAGTTAGTCCATCAACATCCCGCCGTTGACTTCAATAGTTTCCCCAGTGATGTAGCGTGCGGCAGGAGACGCCAAAAAGACGATAACGTCTGCCACCTCCTCTGAAGTTCCAGCGCGGCCCGAGGGAATAGAAGCCACCATTCTCTGAAACAGGTCCGGCGGGCTGTACCGTTCGTGGTAGGGAGTGGCAATCACACCGGGCGCCACGGCATTGACGCGGACGCCGTGGGGCGCCAGCTCCTTGGCGAGTCCCTTGGTGTAGGTCAGGAGGCCCCCTTTGGCGGCGGCGTACGCTGCTGCCCCCGGCCCGCCGCCGTTGCGCCCGGCGATCGATGTGACGTTGATGATGCAGCCGCTTTTGCGGTTCGCCATCTCCTCCCATACGGCCTTTGTGCACAGGAAGGCACTTTTCAGGTTCAGGGTCATGATCTGGTCCCAATACTCTTCGGTCATGTCAGCCAAGGTACGCCTTGCGAGAAGATCGCCCGCGTTGTTCACCAGGATGTCAATGCGACCCCAGACGGCACGCACGGCCTGTACCAACGCCTGGACGTCAGCCATGAGCGTGACATCGGCATGGACTGGCATTGCTTCCTGCCCGCCTTGGCTGATGTTGGCTACAGCGGCTTCCGCGCCGGCGCGGTTCTTGCAATAATTGACCGCCACACGCCCGCCTTGGCGGGCCATCGCCTCTGCCGTCGCCCGCCCTATGCCACTCGATGCGCCCGTTATCAATGCTACCTGACCTTGTAGAACCATCAGCTGCCTCTTCCTGCTCCCGCTGCGAAGTTGGCTCCAATACTGTCTGCGACCCGAACGACCTGCTTCCCAACTGTGTCCCTGGCGAAGCGATCCCAACTTATGACCGCCACCCAGATTTCATCAGCCAATCTCTCAGACAGCTTGTAAACCTCCAACTCCTCAAAATTGGTCCGAGCCATTTCGGCTGTCTCCCGACCGGCTAGTATAGAGCTTGAACGAGCAACGGACAACGGACCACGGGCGACTAGGGCGACTAGGGCGACTGAGGGTAGCTGACTACGGAGCGCGGACGAAGGACAATCACTTTGTGTTTGGCAGTTCTCACCGGCTTTGGTATACTTATTAGGTTATGGTCTGTTGCCGGTACGCTGCTGAGGGCTGCAGAATGGCGCGGTGTGCGAGGGCAGCCCGACCACAACGGGGCATTGCCTTCCTTGAGTAGACTGTCCCTAGCGGAAATGAAGTAAGGGGCACGAGTACCGCCCCTCCCGAGACCGACTGCTATCTAAGCTCCTCGTAGTATCGCATTAACTCAGGTCGCCCCGCGACTGGCCCTGGAATGTAAGGGCCGACCATCTTAGAGTAGAGGACAGACAGGCATGATTGAAGTGGAGCAGTTGACGAAGCGTTACGGACCGACGCTGGCCGTATCGGATGTGACCTTTCAGGTGCAGAAGGGTGAGATTCTGGGTTTTCTTGGTCCGAACGGCGCTGGGAAGACCACGACCATGCGCGTCATCACCGGATATCTGCCGCCCAGTTCTGGCAACGTCACGGTGGCAGGCCACGATGTGGTAGAAGAGCCACTGGAAGCGAAGAAGCGCACGGGTTATCTGCCCGAATCGCCGCCGGTGTACACGGACATGCGGGTGACGGAGTACCTGGCATTTGTGGCGCGCATCAAAGGGTTGCCTCGTCGTGAAATCAAGTCGCGCCTCGATGAGGTCTGCGAGAAATGCGCCATCTCCGACGTTCGCGAGCGCCAGATCGGCAAGCTCTCCAAAGGCTATCGGCAGCGCGTCGGCTTGGCGCAAGCCATCATCCACAATCCCGAGGTGCTCGTCCTCGACGAGCCGACGGCCGGGCTGGACCCGAAGCAGATCATTGAGACACGCGAACTGATCAAGGGTCTGGCGGGCCAGCACACCATCGTACTCAGCACTCATATCCTGCCCGAGGTTTCCAAGACCTGCGACCGGGTGGTGGTGATCAACGGCGGTAAGATCGCCGCTGTCGGCACGCCTAAGGAACTCACCGAGCGCCTGCAGGGGTTCGAGACTGTCCTGGTCACTGCTGAAGGACCGGCATCAGAACTTCAGGAGAAGCTGCGGGCGGTGATAGGGGTGACGCTGGTGGAGGAGCGCGAACAGCACAACAGTCGAGTGACCCTTGAGGTTCACGCCGAGAAGGGCGTGGACGTCCGAGCCGAACTGGCGCGCGCGGTGGTGGAATCACAGTGGAAGCTGTTGGAGCTGAAAACGAGCGGCTTGAGCCTGGAAGACATCTTCCTGAAACTTACGACCAAGGATCTGAGCGAAGGGAACTAAACCTGGGGGAACCACAGAGACACAGAGGCACCGAGAAAGAGGAAACAGAAACAACAAACCTTGAGAGAACGAGTGTAGAACTGATTTCCGTCGGTGCTGGAGCTAGTCCCCTTTAGGTCGCAGAAAGGGATAGGATCCTGATTGACAGAGAAACGGCGGTACCGAGGGATCCGTTAACAGAGAGAGTCATTGGGGCCGCGATTGAGGTGCACCGCCATCTTGGCCCAGGTTTGCTTGAGTCGGTATATGAGGAGTGCCTGTTCTGGGAGTTAGGTCAAGCTGGTCTTAAGACTCAGAGACAAGTTCCGCTGCCCGTGGTTTACAAGGAGGTCCAGCTCGATCTCGGCTACCGGCTCGACTTGGTGGTGGAGGATGAGTTGATTGTGGAGCTGAAGACGGTTGAGAAGCTGCTGCCGATTCACGAAGCGCAACTACTGACCTATCTGAAGTTGAGCGGCATGAAGACAGGGCTGTTGTTGAACTTCCATTCAGCGGTCCTGAGGGACGGCATGAAACGGATGGTTTTGTAAAGAGGAGTTCTTTTCTCTGTGCCTCTGTGTCTCAGTGGTTTTTCTGATTTCTAGTTTCTGATTTCTGATTTGGGGGTGGTATGCGCAACATTCTTGCGGTAGCGGGGAAGGAACTCCGAGCTTACTTTCATTCGCCCATCGCCTACTTGGTGATGGCGCTCTTCGCTGTCCTTTGCGGTTTCTTCTTTTACAATTACACGGCGGCTTTCGTGGTGCAGACCTTCCGCATGATGGCGACGGGTCAGATGGCTCCGAATGTCAGCATCAACGAGTACATTATACGGCCGCTATACGAAGGCGTACTTACCGTGGTCCTCCTGCTGCTGATTCCCTTGGTGACTATGCGGCTCTTTGCGGAGGAAAAGAGGTCGGGAACCATCGAATTGTTGCTGACCTCTCCTTTGACCGACTTGCAAATCATCTTGGGGAAGTTTCTAGGGGCGTTGGCCCTGTACGGGGTGTTGATGCTGCTTAGCTTTCTTTATATCGGTTTGCTGTTCCTCTACGGCAATCCCAACGCTAAGCCTCTGCTGGCCGACGTTCTAGGTTTATTTCTATTCGGAGGCGCGCTGCTTTCCCTGGGGATGTGGATCTCGACGTTGACCAAGAACCAGATTATCGCCGGCGTGGTGGCCTTCGCGCTCTTTCTCCTGCTCTACGTATTCGATTGGGTGAACTCGTATTCCAGCAGCGATGCGGGCCGCGTCATGTCTTACATGGCGCTGACCACACATTTCGACAACTTTGCCAAGGGCGTGATCGACTCGAGCGACGTGGTGTACTACCTTTCCGTGATCGTCGTGGGGATATTCTTGACCGCTCGCTCGGTTGAGGCCCTGAAGGGCAAACCCTGAGGAGCAGTCGGCAGGAGAAAATGGGCAAAAGGGAAAATGGGGGAACGCTTTAGGAAGAGTCCATTTTCCCATCTCCCTATTTTTCCCGGTTTCCCTTTCCGCCGTCCGCGGTAGAAGAGAGAAAGAGAGAAGGAGATGGCAAACGAAAAGAATCCCGGCGGCACCGGCCGTCGCATCTTGCACGGCGCCAACCTGGTGGTCTACACGCTCGTCGCCCTGGCAATCGCGGTGTCAATCAACTATTTTGCGAGTCGTTACACGCGCCACTGGGATTTGACACCCAACAAGACTTACAGCCTTTCGTCGCAGACGCAAAAGGTGGTGAAGAACCTCAACCGGGACGTCACCATTTATGTCTTCGACCGAGAGCGCGCCTTCAAGGAGCGCAGGGACTTACTGGACCAATACATTGCGGCGTCACATCGGATCACCGTTCGCTATGTGGACCCGGACCGCGATCCCGCGCTGGCCAAGCAGATTGGGGTGCGGAGCTACGGCAGCGTTTTCGTTTCCACCGGTGACCGCCACCTTGAGGCGAACGCCGCGACGGAAGAGGCCATTACCAATGCCCTGCTCAAACTGCTCAAAGGCCAGAAGACCGTCTACTTCGTTCAGGGTCATGGCGAGCGCGACCTGGACAACGCCGACCGCAATGGATACCAGCGCGCGAAGAAGGAGATCGAGAACGAAAACAGCCAGGTCAAGACTCTGGTGTTGCTCCAAAAGCTGGAGATCCCATCCGACTGCACAATGCTTGTGATTGCCGGACCGCACTCCGATTACGCCGAGCCGGAGATTGAGACCATAAAGAAGTATTTGAGTAGCGGCGGGCGAGCCATGTTCATGCTCGACCCCGGCGTTGAGCTGCCCAATCTTACCAAGCTCCTGGCCGAGTGGAGCGTAACGGCTCGTAATGACTTGGTGATCGATCAGAACCCTGTCGCCCAGATGTTCGGCACCAGCCCCAGCATGCCGCTGATTATCAAGTACGGCAGCAGCCCCATCGTACAGCCACTGCAACGGATGGCGACACTATTCCCGCTTACCCGTTCCTTTGACACCGGCAAGGGATCCGGCACAGGCACGACCACCGACGCCCTGTGTGAGACCTCTCCCGATAGCTTCGGTGTGACCGACTTCAATCCCAAAATGCGCGAGGTCGTCTTCCGGCCGAACGTAGATATCAAGGGACCACTCACGGTGGCCGTTTCCGCTACGCTCCCGAACAGCAGTAGCAGCACGTCCGAGAACAAGCCACAAGGCCGCTTGGTAGCTCTGGGGACTTCTTTAATGCCTGCCAATCAATTCCTTGGGTTTCAAGGTAACCGCGATCTGTTTATGAACATGATCGATTGGCTCTCCGCCGAAGAGGATTTGATTTCCATCCGACCCAAGCCTCCCGAGTCGCAGCACCTGAATCTCACCGCCGCCCAGATGAACGGGCTGTTACTACGCGTCGCCATCGTGCCCTTGGTGATCCTTGCGCTGGGTATCATGGTGTGGTGGGGTCGGCGATGAGAAAGCAGTATTGGAATACGCTGGTGGCCTTGGCCTTTCTTGGAGCGTTGTGGGCAGGTTTCCGCTACTACGATAGGCGGAAGACTCGCGAAGCGAAAAAGACCGAATCCAAGCCCGCCGAGAACGTATTGTCCGTTGAGAGCAGTAAGATCCGGTCGTTCACACTGACGCCGCGCGACGGTGAAGCCTTCACCTGCACTCGCGACGGCAAGACGTGGGTGATCAGCCAGCCGAGCCAGTTGGCTGCCGACCAGACGGCGGTTTCCTCCTGGCTTTCAAGCCTGACCTCCGCCACGATCGATGACGTGGTTGACGCCCACCCTTCCAACTTGAAGGACTATGGCCTGGACCCGCCGGCGATCCTCATTGAGGTCTCCACGGAAACCAAGCCGCCAAATTTCACCTTGCGGATGGGCGACCAGACGCCTACCTCGAGCGGCGTCTATGCCCAGATCGCCGGCAATCCGCGCGTTGTCTCTCTGCCTTCCTACGACAAATCGTCGCTGGAGAAAACGCTGTTCGACCTGCGGGACAAGCGAGCGGTGACGCTGGATGTCGACCAGGTCAGCCGCATCGAAGCGCGGTCCAAGGACAAGCGCTGGACGCTGGAAAAGAACCCGGACGGCGTTTGGGACCTAGTGCTTCCGCCACTCGTGCGGGCTGACCGCTCCAGCGTCGACGGTATGGTCTCTCAACTTCGCAATCTCACGATGCAGGCTGTCGTTTCCGAAGACAAGAAGGAGCTCGGCAAATACGGACTCGACTCGCCCACGCTGACCGTGAAGATGAAGGCTCCGCAGGATACGCAGACATTGGTGCTCGGCAAGAAGGACGGCGAACGCTACGACGCCATGAATTCCGCCCTGGATCCGATCTTCACGGTGGAGAACTATTTCCTCACCCAGTTCCAGAAGGATCCCGCCGATCTCCGTGACAAGGCACTGTTCTCCTTCTCCAGCTTCGACGTCAAGCACCTTGAAGTCGATACGCCCAAGGGACACTGGGCCTTTGAGCAGCAGAACAACAAGTGGAAGCAAACGGAGCCCAAAGCCAAGGATGTTGCCAACGACAAGATGGACGCGCTGGTCAATAGTGTTCACGCCCTGCGCGCTGAGTCTTTCCCCAAGGCCAGTGCGGGAGACCCGTCTGCCTTCGGCCTGAACAAACCCGCCTATTCCTTCAAGGTCCAGTTCGGCGACAAGAAGCAGACGGAGACCGTCCAGGCCGCAAAAGTCGGGGACAAGGTCTACGCCCAGCGCGACACCGACCTCCTGCCTAGCCAGCTAGCCGCTACGGCCCTCGATGATATGGAGAAGGCGTTGGGCGCGCTCTAGTACTTCGTGACGGAATTCGTTAGAAGTAAACATCCGCTGTCGCGGGCATCCCCGCAGGGGATGCATGTCTGTTGGTAGTTGCTGAAATCAACGCCGCTCGACTTCCGCAACATGGCGAAGATCTGGTCGATCTTCGCCTTCCGGTGGCAGCGGCGGCTCAGCCTTCTCGGCTTCCGGTTGACCCAGGTAGAAATGTTGACTGATCCGGGTAAGCTCCTTGGCAAGAGAACCGAGTCAACGGAACCGGCACTGGTGGCGTTGCGCGGCATGTCGTAATGCACTTGTCCCAATTCTGCTCACTTATTCTTGAGAGGCCAGTTGGGCAGCCAGTATCACTTGTTTGAGGGGCACGGATTTCTCCGCTGCCAGGCGCTGGCAGTCCTCGTACTCCGGCGAAACGTTGATTACCTTGCCGGCGCGTTTGGCGATCTTGACGCGCACCGTTCCGTAAGGAGTCTCGACTTTCACCACCTCCCTGTCCAGCACCAGTCGTCCTGCCTCGTGAATGCGCAACCCGATCGTGGTGGTCTCTTCGAACAAAAGCTGCGCCAGCCCCTCAGCACGCTCCGGAACACACAGAACGCTGATTTCGAGCCCAGGCCGGTTTTTCTTCATTTGAATCGAGCTGCAGGTGATGTCGAGCGCACCCGCGTCGAGCGCGCGCTCCACCAAGTACCCGTAAAGCTGCGGGCTCATATCGTCCACGTTGGCCTCAATCACAGTGACAACGTTTACGCGATTGGTGACCCGGGGTTCGGAGTCTGAGACTTCAGCCCGCTCCCCCACGAAGAGCCGGGCGATGTTGGGGTGCCCAGAGTAGTCCCGGCTTCCGGCACCGTATCCAATCCGCGCCACTTTGATGGGCGGCATGGGGCCGAAGCTAGACGCCAGGGTAGCGACAATCACGGCGCCGGTTGGCGTTACCAGTTCGCCCTCCACACCCGACGAATAGATCGGAGCTCCCTTCAACAACTCGGCTGTCGCCGGAGCCGGCACGGGCAGTGTGCCATGCGCCGTTTCAACTTGACCGCCGCCAACGTTGAGCGGCGAGCAAGAGAGTTCGTCAATTTCCAGCAGCTCGAGGCCCACGCAGGCACCCACGATGTCCAAGATAGCGTCCACGGCACCCACCTCGTGGAAGTGAATCTCCGCCGCCGGCTTGCCGTGCAGTTTTCCCTCGACTTCGGCCAGGCGCTCAAACATCTTAAGGGCCTGGGTTCTGACCGCCTCAGTGAGAGCGCTACCCTCAAGCAACTGCCGGATCTCGCCCAGGTGGCGCTCCGGTTGCGGTTGTGGGACATCGATCTCTACCTGAGTTCCCGTAAGACTGCCACGCAAGACGCGCGCGCACCTGAATTCGTATCCAGCGAGTGGGAGCTTCCGCAGCTCGTTAAGCAGCAGGTCTCGTTCGAGTCCGGCATCCAGCAGCGCAGCCAAAAGCATGTCGCCGCTGATGCCTGAGGAACAGTCCAGATATGCAATTTTCGCCATTCAGGATTCAGGATCCAGGATTCAGGATTGAGGGTCCGCTCGACGCCTGAATGCCGAACCGAGAAATGCCATTCTTCAATTCAGGATTCAGCAACGGCGAGCCGAGACTGTAAGCTCCGCCGTAAACCCGATAGCATCCGCCGCACTTCTGAGGCCTGGTCGATAACCCGCCGGCTCTCCAGGCCGAGATAGCCGAGGCGATTAGCAATCTCCAACTGGGTTTCGAGTTCCGCGAGCGAGCCGTTGGCAATCGCCAAATGCCTCGCATAGGCCTGGGTCTGCTTCAGGCCATGACCCTCTGCAATGTTTAAAGGAATCGACACCGCTGCCCTTTGTATTTGGCTTGCCAGCCCATAGATCTCGGTTTGGGAAAACACCTGGTGAGTTTGTAGGCGGCAACCACCAACTGCATAGCCTTCTGCCAGACAATCAGTTCCTTGTGTCCCTGCATCCTGTTTGCTCCTCCCCTTGGGATCTAGGATTCGGGATTGGGCTCTAGCCTGAATCCTGAATCCCAAATCCTGAATCCTCACAACAGTGCTGGTAGGATTGCTCCCGCTTTGCCGCTCAGTACCCAGTCGGCCCCACTATCCAGAGGTGTAGGCTCAAGGTTAATAATGGCGAGCTTGGCGCCGGCGGCGCGCGCTAGCTCCGCCAAACCCGCCGCCGGGTAGACCACCGCTGAAGTTCCGACGACCATTATAACCTGGGTGCGGGCGCAGGCTTGCGAAGCGCGTTCCCATTCGGCCGCAGGCAAGGCCTCACCAAACCACACAACCCCGGGCCGCAGAACGCACCCGCACCGGCAGCGCGGTGGTAATTCCTTCAGCGGCACGTCCTCGTTTCGTTCCAATGCCCCGCAGACCGTACAACGCGTCAGCCAGATGTCGCCATGCAGCTTCAACACTTGGCGGCTGCCGGCGCGATCGTGCAAGCCGTCCACGTTCTGTGTGACTAGCGTAAAGCCACCCTCGCCCGGCGGCCGAGCGGCGATCCTGTGCTCAAGCTCGACCAGTGCTTGGTGGCCCGCGTTGGGTTGTGCCTGGTAAATGACCTGGCGTCGCCAGTCATACCACTCCCACACGAGACGAGGATTCCTGGCGAGTGCTTCCGGGGTCGCAAGCTCCTCCGGAGAGTAGTTGCGCCACAGCCCGCCCGTTCCGCGAAAAGTGGGGACACCAGACTCGGCCGAAATACCGGCGCCGGTGAGCACAACGAGCGAGGTGGCAGCGCGGAGCGCTTCACGCAAACCGCCGGCGTCAGTCAAGGGTTGCGCCGCAGCAGCAAAGTCTCTCACAGGACCAAGTGGTTAAACCATAAGTCATCAGGGATCGGTGACTGATCAACCCTCAAGATACAGGGCAATGGCTAGGTAAAGCTGCGCGCACCAAGCCTTCATCATACTATGTTTTACACGCGGAAAAACGAAGCCGATGTTAAGACGACGTAAAGGCCTTTTGATCTCAGTTTAACAGTGAAAGCGTAACTCTTCGCAGGCGACACTCGTCACTGAAGGCGAAGCGATGAATACTCTTCATGTGTCTGAGTAAGGGGTCGATAGATCGTGAGTGCGCCTTTTGAAAGAGATGTGGAGTTGCCCTTACCTATGAAGTTCGGCCGTGCCCTATTCAACAGCGTGGCGACCAGCTTTGTCTGGGCGTTTCGGATAATCATCACTTGGGCCTCTCCCGCCGCCCCATTAGTCTCGAGTGTTATCGCGACATTTGCATTTGCAGCCCTGGCCAGGATGAAGCGAATGTACAGTAGAGAAGTTGAGCCGAACCAACTACTTTTGTCTACTGAAGGGAAATTGCCTGCGGTGGCTGCGTGGGACAAAGGCAAAGCGGGACCCGTTGACGTTGCTCAAGGAATGGATCCTAAGCGAACGACGCTTGCGGAGGGCACAGATGGCGGACGCGACCAATTTAGCCCGAAGGATCAAGCGGCATTGCGTCTGTGCCAGCTTAGTGGCTGTAAGTCTGATCGCAACGGAGCATCCCCAGACCTCCGCGCCCGCTGATACAACCCAGACTCCCACTTTCTACCGGGACGTGCTTCCCATTCTGCAGGAGCATTGCCAGAGCTGTCATCACCCCAACGCAATTGCGCCCATGCCGTTCGCGACGTACGACCAGACGCGGCCATGGGCGTATGCGATCCGGGAGGAGGTGCTTTCGAAGAAGATGCCTCCGTGGTTTGCTGATCCGCGCTTCGGGCGCTTCTCGAATGACCCTTCCTTGACACCAGACCAGATTGCCACGCTCTCCTCCTGGGCGGACGCCAAAGCGCCGGCCGGCCAGCGACGCGATGCGCCGCCGACTCGTCGCTGGGTGGAGGGCTGGAGCATTCCGGCTCCTGACCGCGTGGTGCAAATGCCAAAGCCGGTCACCTTGCCCGCCCAGGGTGATGTCGAATATACCTACGAGATTGTGCCCACCAATTTTTCAGTGGACAAGTGGGTGCAGATGTCGGAGGTCCGTCCCTCCGCCCGGGAGCACGTCCATCATGCCGTGGTCTATATCCGGCCGCCAGACTCACCATGGTTGCGGCACGCGCCCGTCGGCGTGCCCTTTACGGCCTCTAGCCTGACCGACGCAGAGGACCGGCGTGGGGCGCATTGGACCGACAGCGACATCCTCCTGGTGTATGCGCCAGGCAGTTCACCCGATCGCTGGCCCGAGGGGATGGCCAAGTTTTTTCCTGCTGGATCGGACCTCGTCTTTCAAATGCACTATACGACGAACGGCCATGCAGGGACCGATCAGACGAGCATTGGTCTGGTGTTCGCGAAAGAGGAGCCGAAACAGCGGGTATTGACCTTGCAGTTGACCAATGACCATTTCGTGATTCCACCCGGGGTGGACGACTATCGGGTGGAAGCGCACGGGACTCTCCCTAACGACGCCACCCTGCTCAGCTTCCTTCCCCACATGCATCTGCGCGGCAAGCGGTTTGAGTACAACATCAGTCGTGCCGACGGGAGCGTGGAAACGTTGCTACGAGTCAACTACGATTTCCACTGGCAACTGAGCTACCGGCTGGCCGAACCGCGCCCGCTTAAGGCGGGTACGAAGCTCGAAGCCGTCGCTTGGTACGACAACTCCCGCAACAACCCCCACAATCCTGACCCGGAGAGCGCCGTGACCTGGGGTGAACAAACGTACGACGAGATGATGGTGGGCTTTTTTGATGTCGCTGTGCCGGCGAGCCTCGATAAGTGGCATTACTTCATTCGCCCTTCATCCCCATAACGGCCCTCTCCCGGTGGGTGGGAGGGTGGACCGCCCTGCGGCCCAGAGCGCTCCGTCGCTGAAGCTCTGGAGCGCAAGCGACCTAAGGGCGGCGGGCTGCTGTCGGCGCTTTCACCAGCCGGACCAAGATGGCACAGGCGCCGCGTCCGCGTCTCCTCCGGCCGCAAAACTTTTCTCCACGGGCACGGAAGAGCCGCGGACCCCAAGGCGGGGTTCACCCTACCTTGCTACCCGTGGTAGTGAGACTCAACCGATGTGTATCATCTCGCCAGACCTGAGGGTGGGCAAGGCCGCTAAGATCGCGGGCACGTGAGGCAACAGGTCAGGCAGGCGGTTCGACTTGGCACGGATGATGGCGAGAGAAATCGTGCGGCCTGCGAGGTTCTGCTGGTAAGGCATCCCTCGATCCATCGTTAAGAGAACATGCCAGCCGGATCGTTCCGCCAGCGCCAGCAGTTCGCCATTCGTCTTGCCACCTAAACCGGCGTGGGGCACTGTCTGGCAGTCATGCCCAACTACATGTTTCCGGAGATCCGCTGGCAGGCACTCGTCCAGCAGAATCTTCACCCGATCCTCGTCAAGAGCGACTCCTTTGCGGTCTCTAGCGCCTCGATGGCCATTTGACGGGTAACAGTTGGGAATTGCTCCAGGAACTGGTCGAGGGTGTCACCGGCTTCAAGGTAATCCAACAGGTTTTGGAAGGGAACACGCGTGCCGCGAAAGCAGGGAATTCCTCCCAGAATCTCCGGATCGCGCACGATGATACTTGCCGCCATGTTTCACTCCTTGACCCTATTATAGTGCAACTTCTTACTGTGATCCTGCGCAAGCGTAGGGGACTTCAACATCTAGGGCGTTTCCGGTCAACCTGATTATTCTCAGCGCTGCGCGCGGACATCAGCACTTATCGCCGACTTCGATCAAACCGGTAGGTTCGGAATGAGTGTAGGCGCCATCCGCGCGGCGAATTCCTTAAACACTCGAACCGGTCGCGCGATGTGCCGGTTTCCAAGATGGACCACCGACAGTTCGACAGTGCGGAAGCGCCACTTCGGCATGATTTCAATCAGTCGGCCGTCTCGTACGAGCTGAGGTTGCACCACGGGAGGAAGTTCGCCGATACCTGCGCCCGGCGACGAGCGCCGCTGCCAGGCCCGCATAGTCGTTCATCGACAGGTGGGGCTGGAAGTTCAGCGTCTCCTTGTCCCTTCCGTTCACGTGCACAAAAATCCAGCGGCTCTCCGGCGTCCACCGCGAGAAGGCGAGCAGCCGGTGATCCAGCAGCTCTTGCGGTGTCTTCGGTGATCCGCGTTTCTCGACATAGGCTGGGCTCGCGAGAAGCTGATGGCGGTAAGTCAGGATCTTCCGCGCGACCAGCGTCGAGTCCCTCAGCGCTCCCACTCTCAACACCAGGTCTACGCCTTCGGCAATATGATCCACCATGCGTTCAGTAACGAGGATCTGAACGCGCACGTCCGGATGGGATGCTTGGAATGCGCCCACCAGCGGCGCAAGCAGGGAATCGGAGATGCTGGGCGGGGCGGAAAGCCGCAAAACGCCAGACACGTTGGCCAGGTGATTTGAAGCAATATTGTCGACCGCTTCGCTGAGTTCCGCGCTGCGCAGCGCATGCTCGAACACCTCTGACCCTGCATCGGTGAGCCGCAGGCCGCGTGTTGAACGCTCCAGCAGACGGACGCCGAGCTGGTCTTCCAGTTCGGCAACGCGGCGGCTGACGGTTGAGATCGGCATCTTCAAGCGTCGCGCTGCTTCCGAGAAACCATTCGCCTCCACAACCTTGGCGAAAACTATCAGTGAGTTCAGATCCGCCATCGCTAAGCCGAAAGGCCGGGTTCGGCGCCGACCCATCATTCCACATTTGGAAAACAGATTCTCACTTTATCCCACTAGACGCGGAGATGAAAGCGTCCCAATACTGGTGCTCGTGTATACCCCGCAATACCAAGACGGGAATCGTGAATACAGATGAAATTCCGATAAGAGGAGGATGATGAATGAGAAAGCTTTTGTATTGGGTGTTCGCGGTTGTCTGGTGCGGCCAAGTCGCTGCGCAGGAGGATTTAAAGAACTACGTTCCCGTCTTGCCTTCCGTGAGGGCGCAGTTTTTTAACGTCGATCCAAAGCTGGGATATGCCGTCAAGGACATGGGCGGAGGCGTATACGTTATTTCGGATAACGGCTGGCAATCCGCCTTTCTCGTAACGGATGAAGGCGTCATCGTGTTTGATGCGCCAGAAAGCTTCGGCAAAAGCATTCCATCGGCGATTGCCAAAATTACCGACAAGCCGATCAAGATGCTAATCTATTCCCACATCCACAAGGATCACATCGGCGGGTCGGCGGCGTTCAAAGACATCAAGGATTTGAAGATCGTTGCGACGGAGGGCGTCAGCGAGTTTCTGAAGGAGCAAAACGATCCGAACCGCTTAATCCCCAATGTGGTGTTCGGCGCGAAAAAGACGATCACCATGGGAGGCAAGACCGTAGAATTGACACGCCATTTCTACCACTCGCCGGAAGGGGACCTTTTCATCTACGTGCCCCAGGCGAAATTCATGATGGCGGTCGATTGTGTGACCCCAGGCTATGCTCCTTTCCAGGGATTTGATATTACGGCCAACTTCGGCGAATACATGAAGGTGTTCGATGAGTTGCTTGCCTACGACTTCGATAAATTCACAGGCGGCCATCTGACGGCTACGGGATCGAAAGAGGATGTGGTGATGACGAAAGAATTCACCATGGATGTCTACCACACGGTGAAGCGGGTCCATAACAACCTGGACCAGAAAGCGGTTGTGGCCGAGGCGGCGAAAGTAGTCGGGTACGACAACGAATTCCTGCTATTCAAACTTGTGCTGGACCGCGTCGCCCACGATGCCGCGGCCGAACTGCAACCTCGCTGGATCAACCGCCTGGCCGGCGTGGATGTGTGGATGGATAGCCAGGTGCGCACAGCAATACTTTACGTCCGGTGGGACGATAAGTATTAAGAATTGCTGCCGATCACCCATGCACATGTTTTTCGATGCGGGGATCCGGAAGTAGCCACATGATGGCTACAAAGGTGTAACAAGCGCAAGCCAGCCAGGACCTCACGAAAGCCAGAGGAATCGCGAGTACATACACCAGTACACTTACCGTCCCTTTCCAATCATTCCCAATTGACGTCGCCAGAACTGAGTTCTTCCCGTGGTGCGCGATCAAGCTCTTGGTCAGGACAAAATATGCGATTCCGGCAAAAAGCAGCATCACTCCGTATATCGCCACCGGAAGCGGCGCATAGTTGTTCTCTCCCATCCACGCAGTGGTGAAAGGCGCCAGGGAAAGACAAAACAAGAGGATGAGATTGGCCCAGAGAATTCCGCCGGTGACGCGCTCTGACGCGTGCAACAGGTGGTGATGATTGTTCCAGTAGATTCCTACATACAGATAACTCAAAACGTAGCAGAGAAAAACGGGAACCACTGACTTGAGAGCCTGCAAGTCCGTTCCTCGCGGCACTTTCATGTTGAGCACCATAATCGTTATGATCACTGCGAACACGCCGTCGCTGAATGCCTCAAGCCGGCCTTTGCTCATCGGGAATTTCCTCCGCCTTTCGGACTGTGTATCGGCAGCGCCATTTTATCGGATACTTCTGCATCCGTGCTCAAGGATTGTCAGGAAGTTGATGGGTAAGCTGTAGGTGCTGCGAACCTCCACTCTGGATCGCGCCGGCAGTAGAGTGCTACCCTGGTGACTCGTGCAGCGGACCTCTTTGCGGAGGCTGTGCTTGTCGTGGCGCCGGACGGGAAGCTTCAATGACGCTCGAGGAGAGGGCGGCTGATACGGTTGGCCCTGGTCAAAAGCAGTGGTACCGAGTGGGCGCTGTTGCCGCACTCAGTCTAGGTATCGGCTACATCATCATCTTCCCGCTCTACGCCTACGTTGGACCTCCGCCGAGCGGTAGCGATGCATGGTTTAAGTACCTTCCTGGGAAGACGACCGTCTGGTGGGTAATTGTTGGTATCTCAGTCTTCACGGACTTTCTCTTCGTGCCCCTCGCTTTGGCCCTTTACCTGGCGCTGAAAGGGCGCAACAGAAATGCGATGCTGCTGGCGGTCGCGTTCGTGGGGCTGTTCGTCGTCCTAGATTTGGCGGTCACGTGGTCGCACTACGCCTCGATCCTGGCTCTTTATGGGAAGTACTTAACAGCGACTGATGACGTCCAGCGGGCAGGTTTTCTCGCAGCTGCCAATTATGGGTCCGCCATGCTGACGTCCCCGGTGGAAATCGTGTATGCAATCGTAACCCTCTCGTTTGGAATTCTCGTGATTGGTTTCGTAATGCGGGGCGGTGTTTTCAACAAGATTACGGCCTATTTGGGCATCGCCACCGGAATTCTAGGTATCGCTTCGCTAACACGTCTCAGCCTGGCCATAATTGGAAATGCCCTCTTTGCCACCGCCTGGCTTTTTCTTGCAGGTTACAGACTCTACCGACTCGCTCAGGATTGATTCAGCGTTCAGCCACACATTGCAAGCGTCGCTCCCGCCAACTTGAGACCTTGCAGGCAGAAGGGGCGACAAATCGATATCAACTCATGACTGTGCGAATAGATCCTCTCTGACGGCGTACTGTAGATCCAATTTTTGCCTTGAAGGAGGCCGTCGTGGTAGCTTGTCCGATGCAAATTGATGTGGTGTATTTATTGGTCGCACGGGTATCCGGGGGGCGAGCCGCACAAAAGCCCACGGTCAGAAAACCGGTGCCCGTGGCTACCCGCATTTACCCGCAACATTGAATGTCAGCGACGAGGGACTTAATGATGCGCTCTTCAAATGTCACCATAACGGCGATAGCTCCCCTGCTGTTCATTCTTCCTGCTTTGCACCCTGGCGCTCCGGGCTCCCGGCCGGAGCCGCAGGGTGCCCCTTACCAAGACCCTTCGCAGCCGATCGCCACGCGGGTGGCTGACCTGGTCTCGCGGATGACGCTGGAGGAGAAAGTCCTGCAGATGCAACATACCGCTCCGGCCATCCCCAGGCTCGGCATTCCGTCCTACGACTGGTGGAACGAAGCATTACACGGAGTCGCCCGATCGGGATAT
>DATJKY010000077.1:0-5792 GCA_035490955.1 Terriglobia bacterium
CCAAGCCTGGCGCGCCTTCTGCCAAGGCGAGTTCACAGCCAGCTCCCCCGCCCGCCCTGCCGGAAAACGTCGCCTATGATCTTACGCTTGAGCATCCGCGATGCGTCTTTCAGTTGCTCCGCCAGCAGTATTCGCGCTACACACCGGAGGTGGTTGAGAAAATCACAGGCATTCCGCAGGACCAGTTCCTCAAAGCCGCTGACCTGTTCACTTCGATTCGCAAAGACGGCGACATGAAGAAGGCTGGCACCATCATTTACTCGGTGGGCTGGACCCAGCACACGGCCGGCACGCAGACGATTCGTGCTGCGGCGATGCTGCAGTTGCTGCTCGGCAACGTCGGGCGTGCCGGAGGTGGAGTAAACGCGCTGCGCGGCCATGCCAACATTCAAGGCGCCACCGATATGGCCGGCGTCTTCGACTTGCTGCCCGGCTATCTAAAGGTTCCGAACCCGAACGACGCCAGCCTTGAAGCCTACCTGAAGCGCATCACACCCAACCCTTCCAAACCCGGCCCCTGGCAATCGATGAACTATTGGTCGAACACGCCGAAATTCGCGGTGTCGTTGCTCAAAGTGATGTTCGGCGATGCGGCGCGGAAAGAGAACAATTGGGCGTTCGACTATCTTCCTAAGGTTGACCGCAACTACTCCTGGAACCAAATCTGGGACAGCATGTACCGGGGTAGCGTGAAAGGCCTGTTTGCCTTCGGCATGAATGGCGTCATGATCGGGCCGGATTCCAAGAAGAACATTGAAGCGTTGAAGAAGGCGGATTGGCTTGTCGTGGGCGAGATCTATCCCGACGAGACCAGCGAGTTCTGGAAGGCTCCGGGCACTACGCCGGAGGAGATGAAGGCCATTCAAACCACGGTCTACCGACTGCCTTGTGCGGGCTTTGCAGAGAAGGACGGCTCGTTCACCAACTCGGCCCGCTGGTTGCAGTGGAAGAATGCAGCGCTGCCGCCGCCCGGCGACTGCCGGCTGGATCAGGCCATCGTAGCGCAGATCTTTCTCAAGGTGCGCGAGCTCTATCAGAAAGAGGGCGGCAAGTTCCCGGACCCGATTCTGAGCCTCACGTGGCCTTACAGTAATCCTTATAACCCGTCGCTCGCCGAAGTGGCCCGGGAGATCAACGGCAAGGCGCTTGCCGACATCAGTGATCCCAAGACGAATCAAACGATGAAGGCGGGCCAGCAGCTTCCCTCGTTTGCCTGGCTGCGCGACGACGGCACAACCTCCTGCGGCAACTGGATCTACTCAGGCTGCTGGACTGAGGCGGGGCCGCAACTCGCCAGACGAGGCACTGAAGACCCGTCCGGGCTGGGCATCTACCCGAACTGGGCCTGGAGCTGGCCGGTGAATCGCCGCGTCCTATACAACCGCGCCTCCTGCAATCCTGAAGGCAAGCCGTGGGATCCCGACCGCCGCCAGATATGGTGGAACGAACCTGCCGAGAAGTGGGTGGGAAACGATGTCCCGGATTTCAAGCCCGACTCGAATCCCAAGGACCACATGGGGCCCTTTATTATGATCCCGGAAGGCGTGGGCCGGCTCTTCATGCCAATTGGAGCTGTTACGGACGGGCCCTTCCCCGAGCACTACGAGCCTATCGAGAGCCCCACTGCAAACCTGCTGCACCCGAACCAATCGAATAATCCCGTGGTGAAGAAGCTGAAGACTCCGCTCGACAAGTACGGCACCGTAGCGGAGGGCTTCAACATTGTGTGCACCACGTACCGGCTGAGCGAGCACCACCACTTTTGGACTAAGAACAACCCCGCCAACGTGGAGCTCCAGCCGGAGCCGTTTGTGGAAATTCCCGCCGAGCTCGCGGACGAGATGGGGATCAAGGGAGGCGAGCGGGTGAAGGTGACGAGCGCCCGTAGCGAATACGTCGCCAAGGCCATGGTGACGCGACGGATGAGGCCCATGATGATCGATGGGAAGAAGACCTACCAGATCGGTATTCCCATTCACTGGGGCTATCGCGGCATTGCCGAGGACGAGGGGCGGACAGCGCTTATGCCGACTAATCTGCTCTCACCTACGGTCGCTGACCCGAACGCCTACACACCGGAGTACAAGGGATTTTTGGTGAAGCTGGAGCGTGCGTAGGGAGGTAGTTTCCGCATTTCTTGCCTCTACCTTGGGGAGGGTGGCGAGCGGAGCGAGCCGGGTGAGGGGTCACGCAAAGGAACTCATGAGCCAAGCCACATTGCGAATTCAGAAGATCTCCGGCCATGCTGGCCCTGTTCCCGGGCAAGGGATGCAGCGCGAGGAGCAGGTCTGCAAGCTCGTAGACACGACCACCTGCATCGGTTGTAAAGCCTGCGAGGTGGCCTGCCAGGAATGGAACGATCTGCCCTTCGCCCAAACGTCGTTCGACAACACTTACCAGACCATGCCCAGCACGGCCTGGAACTTCTGGAACCTCATCAAGTTCAACGAGCACCCCAAAGAAGACGGCGGGTTCATGTGGCTGATGCGCAAGGATCAATGCATGCACTGCGCCGAACCGGGGTGCCTCAAGGCCTGCCCGTCTGACGGCGCCATCGTTCAATACTCGAACGGCATTGTTGACTTCCAGCAGGACCACTGCATCGGCTGCGGTTACTGCATCACCGGCTGCCCGTTTGACATCCCCAAGTTCAATCCGGCGACCAAGAAGGTCTACAAGTGCACGCTTTGCTCGGATCGGGTGAGCCAGGGACTCGAGCCCGCGTGCATCAAGGCGTGTCCCACCGGGTGTCTGCACTTCGGCTCCAAAGACGACATGAAAGACCTTGCCGAGAAGCGCACAATGCAGCTCCGCCAGCACTACGGGTTCGAGAATGCCGGTGTTTATGACCCGCCCGGCGTCGGTGGCACGGGCGTCATTTATGTGCTGCACGACATCACCCACCCGGAGGCTTATGGTGGGCTGCCGGCCAACCCGTCGATTCCGTGGGTGGTGAAACTGTGGAAGACACCCCTGAAGATTCTGGGCAACCTTGCCATGCTCGGCGGGCTTATCGGCGTCACCCTGCATTACTTGCGCTTCGGACCCAAGGTGGTGGAAGAGACAAAGAACAACGGAGAGAAGCGACCATGAGTAGCGGAATGCCCACAGACGCTCCAGCCCCCGGTCATTCGCATGAACGGATTCTGCGATATAGGTTCGCCGAGCGCGTGATGCACTGGATCGCCGGTCTCTCCTACGTGTACCTGTTGATGACGGGGCTGGCTTTTTGGTCTCCCTATCTTTTCTGGCTTGCCGATCTCACTGGCGGAGGACCTATAGCGCGTTTCTGGCATCCGTGGGTGGGGTTGGGCTGGTGTGTCGCCATGCTCTGGATGTACGCGGCCTGGCGAGGGGACATGCGCGCGACTGAGGCGGACCGCGCCTGGGCAAAGCATCTCGGCGATTACATCCGCAACCAGGACGAGAATCTGCCGCCCATCGGCCGCTTCAACGTCGGGCAGAAGCAGTTCTTCTGGATCATGCTCTACAGCGGTCTTGCCCTCCTCCTCTCCGGGGTCGCCCTGTGGCTCGTCAATGATATTCCCTGGAACTGGCGCTGGCTGCGTTATACGGCTGTGCTGGTGCACGCCGTTGCGGCATTACTTACCATCGGCGCCTTTATCCTCCACGTGTACATGGGTACCGCCATGGTGCGGGGAGGCTTCACCTCGATCATCCGTGGCGAGGTTACCGGCGCTTGGGCTCGCATGCACCATCGGCTGTGGTACGAACAGATGAAAAGCGCAGCTGAGAAATGAGCGACCCGGCCCAGCTTCAAGCGAAGCAGTGGGATCGGCGAATCGAACGGGCCCGCGAGCTGGCTGCTGAGTATCCGTTTGCTCGGGAACTCCTGGTTTTCTACTCTGAACTCACCGCCTTTCAGAAAGATGTGTATCTTGATGTCCAATCGAGCGGGGCTACCGCCGCAGGAAACGACGGAGTGTTACCGCTCGAGCTGGAGAGGCTGAGTCTGGCCTTCCTGATGCCGCGATTCCCGCCTTTTCTGTCCATGCTGGAGCGCGAGGGCCCGGCGACGCTCGCCGGCTTCGCCCGGGCGCTGGCGGAACGCGGCCCCAGCGCCTGGACCGAAGTGCTTGCGAGCGTTCAGCGCAGAAACGAGCTGGAACCGTCCAGCCCCGCCAGCTTCGAGCGGTTTTGCGCCCAGGCTTTCCTGCAACCCGCTATGGAGTACCTCGCCCGACGCGCAAGCCTGACTCCACCTGCAGTTCGACTGCCGATCTGTCCGTTCTGCGGCTCGAAGCCATTGGCGGGCGTGCTGCGCCCGGAAGGTGAGGGCGCGAAGCGTTCGCTGATCTGCGCGTTGTGCCGCACCGAATGGGATTACGTTCGTCTCACCTGCCCGGCCTGCGAAGAGTCGCGCGAGGAAAGGCTGTGCGTGTACACGACGGCGCAATTCGAGCACGTTCGGGTGGAAGCGTGTGACACGTGCCACGCTTATCTGAAGACCATCGATCTCGGGAGAAACGGCCTCGCCGTTCCTGAAGTCGATGAGCTCGCTGCCGTGCCGCTCACACTCTGGGCAGACGAGCATGGCTATCGAAAACCCACCCGAAACTTGCTGGGTCTTTAAGCCAGTGTAGCGCAGGGCTCGCTGTTCAAGCCCTGCGGCTTTTCAAGGTCTTTGACCGCCAAGACAGGTCCGCAAGACCAACCTTCAGATGCAATGAAATGGAAGAAGAACCGCAGCGTTGCAAATCGAACCCTGAAAACCGCAGGGTTAGTTAGTGTGCGCGACACAGAAAGTGAGCGTCCGCACGTTCCCTGTTGGGCCCCTTTTTGGCCCGATTTTGCGCGTTGTGTGCTAGGCTCGCGGTCAGCGACAAGTGGCGAGCGTTATAGCGCAGCGCCGCTGTTTTAGCGCTGCGGCATTTCCAGAGGCCACCTGGTTGAATGCGGCCGGGCTTTCGTCCGGCGTGAAGCTGTCGGCACACCCACGTTCGTCCTGGTAAGAACACAGGCTAAGGAATTTGAGGGCGCCAAGCTGGTCGGTATGCAATCCTATTCGCGTCTGCAAACCCTTATGCAGGGCTTGTTGGACTCGCAGCCACGATGACGCAGCCGCGGATTTACGCGTAGCAGGCGCTCTGAAGTGCGGTAGCTTGTTACCGCTTTGATCCCGCGCGCTGGCTCGCGGCCGGTAGCGGGTTAGTTTACCCGGAAGCGGCTAGTTTACCTCGCCGCGTGGCGGCGTAGTAGACCCCGCCTCTACATCAAACTGACCCACCACGCGCGGGCCGCGCCTCCCAAGCTACGGCACACTGGACGGCCGGCAAGCTGGCCTGAGCGAGAGCGGTAGCAAGCTGCCGCACTCCAGAGCGCTTCGCTCATTCTCGTAGCGAAATAAACCGCCAAAGCCGGAATCTCGCGCGTAATCAACGATATCCGAAATTACGCTGGGTTTACCATCCCAAAGGCTTGGCAAGGCAGTTGAATCGTGACTTCGAACGTTAAATCAAACAGCCCCTTTCCTTGACGACGTAGTTGGGACGAACTTTGGGCTGAGCCGCATAGTACTCACTGAGATCAGCGACGTCCCTTGGTCGTGTTGAGTTGTCGAAACGCGAAACGTGGACCGACGAGGCACCCATTACTCCCATGAGTTCTTCAAACCCAAGCCTAGGTCGGTCAGCGCAGCGAGCCTGTCTGATACTCCAGCAAGGCAGCCTGGGACTGGTATTCATACTTGGCGCTGGCCTGTTCAATCTCTGCCTGCGTCTGGTTGAGTTGTGCCTGGCTGAGTTCGACGATCGAACCCAAGCCCAGTTGAT
>DATJKY010000078.1:0-11866 GCA_035490955.1 Terriglobia bacterium
GGCAGCCTTTTCTGGCGTGGTCGCGCCGGCAAACTCACCTCTGAAGGGGGTGCCGGGGCGGCCGCTGGGTCAACCCCGGACAAAACGGGCACCGCGCAACGCTGGCTGCAACGCAACGACTTTGTCTCCGTCCTCGTCATGGCGCTGCTGCCGCCGCCGGCGCCCTTCAAGGTTTTCGTGTTCACGGCTGGCGCCCTCCAAATGAATCCGCTGCGCTTCGGGGCGGCGCTCGCCATCGGCCGCGGCTCCAGGTTTGTGGCCGAAGCGTGGCTTGGGGCCCGCTACGGCGCGCAGGCCGAGATTTACATGCAGCACCACGTCGGGCGGGTATCGCTGGGTCTCGCTGTAGCCGTCACTCTGGGTACCTTGATATATCGACGACTGCAAAAGGCAACACGTGGCGAGCCGCCGTAGCGCCGGTGTCTGGCCGGCTGCGCACAGCGGTCTCGAAGGGGCTGGCCGCCGCATCCGACTCTCAATTCCTATTTGAACAAACAGACCCCGGCCGTCTATACTTGCCCCTTTAGCCTAATCGACTGGCCGTGGCTCGCCGGCAGCGCGCATCGAGCGTTGTTGCCACCGGTGGATCGCTCGCGCAGCAAGTTGTGGCTCCACCCGATGTCATCCCGAGCGAAGCGACGGATCTGCTTTTTGTTGTTTTCAACAGGAAAAAGCAGATGCCTCGCTACGCTCGGCATAACAGGCGTGTTTCTTCATCGCCTGCTAGGCTAGTGAGAGCCCGGGACCGAAACCCACGAGAGAGGCTCCGCAGCATCAGCGGAGCTAACCTGCGTGGGTTCGCTGCTCGCTGTAGCGTTAAAGACGGCATTACGCAGGAACTGTTCGGTTGTCCACGGCGCTCCCTCCCCCCCAAGATACTTGTGGAACCACTCCAAATGCGCCGTGTAGTAGAGCGCCATCTCATACCAGCTTGGCCAATGCCCGGCGTTGGAAAAGACGATCAAACGCGAGGGCACATTCATTTTCTGCAGTGAGGTAAACAACTGAAGCGACTGGGTGTAAGGAACCCGAAAGTCGCGCTCGCCGGAAATAACCAGGCAGGGCGTTTTGAAGTTCTTTACATAGTAAGAGGGCGAGAATTTTTCATAATCCGCCGAATTCCAAGGCTGTCCTTTGAGGTCCCACTCGGGAAACCATAACTCCTCAGTAGCACCGTACATCGAGCGCAGGTCAAAAACGCCCATCATGGAAGCGATGGCCTTGAAGCGATCCGTGTGGCCCTCGAACCAATCCATCATGTAGCCACCGTAAGACCAGCCCATAGCTCCCATACGGTCCGCATCGACATAGGGCAGTTTGGCTAGTGCGTCGGTGACTTTCATCAAGTCTTCGAAGGCCTCACCTCCCCAATCGCCCGAAATTTCCGCCGTGAAGTCCTGCCCGTAGCCGGTGGAGCCATGCGGATTGGCGAAGGCGACGACATACCCGGCGCCAGGATAAACCTGCCAGTCGCCGCGGAATGAATCCTGCCACTGTTGCTGCGGCCCGCCGTGAACATTGAGAATCAAGGGATATTTCCTGACCGGGTCGAAGTCGTGCGGCTTGACGATGAAAACTTCCACCCTCGCCCCCGCCGCTCCCGCCACCCACATCCTTTCCGCCGGGCGGATGTCTACCTCATCGGTTACCTGATCGTTGAAGTGCGACAGTTGTCGTGGGAGAGAAGCCTTGCCGTCACTCAGCTCCACCGCGAAGAGCTCAGCCGGCTCGCCCACGGAGCGCCGCGCGTAAATTATCCGGCGGCTGTCAAAGGAGATCGCGAACGAATCTATAGTCTTGTCCACGAGCACTTGCCCAATCCCGCCGGACCCGAGCGTCACCTGAAAAACAGGGTTGTCCCCTTCCAGGGGCGCAGTAAAGTAAAGGGACTTTGAATCCGGGGCCCACTGGAAGTCTTGCACCCAATTCCGGAAGGATTCCGTGAGCACTTGAGAGGTGCCGGTGGAGCGATCATAGATCGCTAGGCGGAAGAGGTCAGACTCGTAGCCCGGCTGCTTCTGCAGGCGGTAAGCGATGTATTTCCCATCCGGGGAGTATCTGGGGTTGCCGTCGAAAGCAGGATTAGAACCCGTAATGTCCCGCGCCGTCGGCCGGACGCTGGCGAGCGGAACAGTCCACAGGTCACTGTTCGTTGAAGAGGCCGGGGTACTGTCACGATTGGAAGCGAAGACCAATTCGGTGCTGTCCGGCGCAAAGTCGTATTGCAAGGCACCTCCAACTTGGAATGGTGGCGAGTCAAAGTCTCCGAGTGTCAAGTCGCGCACCGCACCCGTGGAAACCTCGGCCAATAGAATGTGCGTGCGCTTTCCATCCTTCCATTCAGTCCAGTGGCGGTAGAGCAACCCGTCGGCCATGTGTGCTTGGAGCGGTCCCTTGCTCCAGCGCTGCGCGATCTTCTTGTTGCAGGCGTCGTCGGCGCCGCATTCCGGATAAACGTCGCTCGAAAAGGCGATCCATTTGCCGTCCGGCGACCACAAAGGATCGGAAACTCCAGTCGAGATATGCGTCAGTTGCTGCGCTTCGCCACCGGTTGTCGGCATGACGTAAAGGTTTTCGTCGCCATCCCTCGAACTGATAAAGGCCATCCACTTACCGTCGGCCGAGAAGACCGCCGCAGACTCGTCTTTCTCGCTATGGGTAAACTGGCGGGCGTTCCCTCCGTCCGTGTCCATCATCCAGATGTGTTTGGTGCGTTTCGCTTTTGCCAACTCGGAGGTGATCACTGTGAAAGCCACCATGCGGCCGTCAGGAGATAGGTGAACGCCTTCTATCGTGCGGAGCCGATACAAGTCTTCGATGGTGAAACGACGCTTGGCAGCCTGGCTCGGTACGACACAGAACAGTAGGCAGATCGCAGATGAAAACAGCTGTTGCCGCATCATACTCTCCCAGGCTGTGGATACATTAGTCGGCTGACCCGGCAATTTGAGCACAAACCCGCGTTATCTTACAACACGAAAGGAATTACCTTAGCCCAGGTAGCGGCCTGGGTCCGAGAACCCCCTTCTCGTTTGCCTGCAAGCCCTAGAGGGTGAAATGGACTGCGCTGACGACTGTTGGGCGGTCTTCGTCACGCCCTTTAGGGCTTGCGAACAGAAAGTAGGGCGGGCTCCCTGCCATCCAAGGCGATAAGGGGGATGTTGCAGGCGTCGCAGAAGCGCACGAAACGGGCGCCTTTCAGCGGTGAGCGCCCGCCTGCAGGCGCTTACGAAGACCAGTTCGAGGGAACGGCGGGGCCAAACGACGGATTGCATCGAGACCTTCTGAAAGTTATGCTCTCTATTTACAACGAGCCGACGGTCGGAAGACAGGCCGACTGTCGTGCGCCGGCGAACGGTTCAGCTAGCTCTCTAATGGACGACGCCTTAAGCTTCCACTCCACTGGCGGCCGTAGGGAACCAACCACGTCTTACCCCTCGGGTAACGGAAAGGGCTGCGGTGGGGGAGGGAGCGACGTTAAATTAATCACGCGGAACGTCATCGTCCTTGCATCTCAGCAGATGTGGGGAACGACGCAAAGGTGCCGCTTCACGGGACAAACGGACGCTATCCCCGCTCGTTGGGGATAAGGGTGGTGGTTCACGTGTTCGCGGGAGAGCCGGGTGACGTGGTTCGGCTCGGCCATTTTGAGGTAGTCTATCACCAAGGAGGGTTCTCAATCTGAGCTAACTGCGGAGGCTACGGGTGAGTCCACGAGTGCTCGATCCCCTTGATTAAGGCCCAGAGCGTTCGGTTGAGCGGCGTTGGTATTCCCGCTTGTTCCCCGGAGCGAACGATCGCACCATTCATGAAGTCGACTTCCGTGGCTCGACCGGCGAGAACATCCTGCATCATGCTGGCCTGATGCTTGCCCGGTGCCTGGGCGCGCGCTCGGACTGCGTCTTTCGGATCGTGATGCAGCTGAATCCCCAGGGCCCGGGCCACAGCGCCGCCCTCTTCAAGGAGTGAGTTCAGCAGTTCTCCGGTAGGTCGGAACGAGGTCGCGGCCCGGTGGTGCAGAAGCGTCAGAGCCTCAACCGGAAAGGTTGAGGATGTGAAAATCAGTTTGGTCCACTGCACGCCTCGGGCGTCCTCAACAGCTATCGTTTCCATCCCAGCTCGGTCCAGCGCGGCTGCAAGCTCCTCGACCTTCTTCATCGGGGTGTGCGCAGGCTCAAAAGGGCCCAACCACGTCTCTCCGGTGATCTCATAGGTCACTTGACCAGGCTCTGTGACCCGCCCGGCGGCAAAGGTTGTGCCCCGAATCACGTTGGGAACATATTCAGCGAGTATTTCCTCGTTTCCAACTCCGTTTTGAATGGAGCAGACCGCACTTTTCTCGTCGAACAGATGAGCAGCGCCGGCAATGGCATTGCGGGTGTCCATGCCTCTGGCAGCGACAATGCCATAGTCACAACGAGGGATTCTCTTCGGGTCGGTAGTCGCCTCGATCTCCACCGTGAAGTTGGCCTCACCGGTGACTCGCAGGCCGCTCTCGTTGATAGCTTTTACGTGTTCCTTCCAAACGTCGTAGGCAAATACTTCAAGGGTGTGGACGCGGGCGAGATGCGCCGCAAATATACCTCCTATACCGCCGCACCCTATGATGCAGATTCTCATGTCCACCTCACGTTAAAACGCCGAGCCGATGCCTACGATTTGCCGCGGAACAGGAAGACAAGATCGATGATCAGGATAATAACCACCATCAACTCCAGGATGAACGCCCGACCCTGGTGGAACTGTTCCACCATGAACTTGTAAAGGTCTTCGGCGGTGTCCAGTTTCTGCCGCACCAACTTCTTATAGTCGAGGACGCCAACCTTTTTGGCCGCCAGGCGGTAGAGGCGGGCGGAGAACATATCACTCAGAAACTTGATGGAGTTATCCGCCCGCTCCGTCAACTCGGTGACGTCCAGCAACAGCGTATGGAGCCGTGCCGAAGCCCGGGCGAGGCGCCAGCGTGCCAGTATGCCGGTCCCGCCTTCTAGAGACTTGTAAACCCAGCGAAGCTCACGCGTCAACACTTCATCGTAGTGGCGGAACTCCAGCAGTTGGGAATTGGCGTATTCCAGGAGCTGAATCGTGGTTTCAGCCCCCGCCGGGCTATCGTAAAGGAAGGCCGCATTCCAGCCGACAACGGCAAGATCAGAGGAATAGTAGGACATGCTGGACTGGAGGATATCGCGTCGCTCCTCTTCAGCGAGTGGGACTCTCTCGCCCCGGACGATCTCAGCGATTTGGTCTCCATAGGTCTGGCAGAGGTCGCCGGCCGTGGCACCAGCCACCTCTCCCACGCGGAAGATATAGTAGTCCTCGAACAGCCAGTTGTCATAGAGCTTGATCAGAGCTGGCGCAGCCCGTTTCGACTCTTCTCGGGCGATCTGTAGCGCGTGCCTCTCGACTTCCGGCGCAGCGATATACCGGCAGGATAGGTCGACGAGCATGTCCCATCCCCCTTCAAAGGGAAGCTCAAACTCGACGCAGACCACGCCGTAGTCGTAATACTTGAGCCGTCCCTCTAATTGCTCGCCTGTCTCGAGAGTGACTCGTTCCAGCGGCTCGACCACCGGCGGGCGTTCAAATCGTACATACTCGGGGGCCGGGTGTTTGAAGCTAGGGCTGCGTTCCGCCGGTTGCGCGCCGAGGATGCGCCGCAACTCTTCGAGGCGGATCTCCTCACACACATCGTACAACATCAACACCAGAGCTGAACCCTTGAGCTGTACTCCTGACATGCGGACCTCGATAGACTCTGGCGGGCCGCGCCCGGGCAAGCGCTAACGGCCCTCCTGGTAATGATCCAGTATAAGGCAGTCCGCTGTCTGGTAAGCATTATTGGCCTTGTAAGGTTATAATGCAGTGAATGCGACCCGAGTTCGCAGACATACCTTTCCTCGACCGTCCGAAGGCGGAAGCCAATCTGGAACGTCTGAGCCAGCGGATTTCCCCCACGTTGGAGGCCCCCCTGGCTTCGCTGCTCGCTCACTCCCCTGATCCGGACGGGGCCCTAAATCTACTGGAGCGCCACACCCAGCGGGCGTCAAGGGGAGTGTTGGAGGACCTGGCTTGCCATCCCACGTCTCTCACGTACCTGGTGGCGATCTTCGGCCATAGCGGGTCGCTGGCCGAAAGCTTGCTTGCCGAACCCAGCCTGGTCATTCAGTTTGCGCGGGACCGCAACTTCACCAAGCTGAAATCGAAAGAAGACCTGATGCAGGACTATGCGCGTTTTTCCACCACGAATCCCGACGTCTGGCTTTCTGCTCAGTTGGCGCGGTTCAAGCGGCGGAACTACTTGCGGATCGTCCTTAAAGATGTATTGCGGTTATCGACCCTGGGGGACGTAACCCTGGAGCTCTCGGCCTTGGCTGACGTCATCTTGACGAATGCTCTGATCTATTGCGATCAGGAGCTGGAGAAGCGCTACGGACAGCCACAGTATCGGGATGTGCAGGGACGAATCGTGCGTAGCGGCCTCAGCATCGTTTCCCTCGGCAAGCTGGGTGGTAACGAGCTGAATTACAGTTCAGATATCGATCTTCTCTTTCTCTACTCCCACGACGGAGAGACCGCCGGCGGCAGCGAACGCCATTCGGTCATTTCCAACAAAGAGTACTTCGTTCGACTGGCCCACGCCATCACGCGCACCATTACCCAAACCACGCCCAACGGTCAGGTCTTTCGCGTGGACCTGCGGTTGAGGCCGGAAGGGGACCAGGGCGATCTGACCATCGCCCTGCGCTCTGCGCTGGAGTATTACGAACACCGAGCCCGCGATTGGGAGCTACAGATGCTGATTAAGGCGCGCCATTCGGCCGGCGACCCAAAGCTGACGCGAGAATTCTTGCACGGAGTGGAGCCTTACATCTATGGGTCGCCAACGGACTTCGAGGCCGTGGAGAGCGTTTTGTGGACTCGCGAGAGGATCTCCAAGAGAATGCGGGAAAGCGGTTCCGATACGGTCGATGTCAAGTTACATCGGGGTGGGATCCGCGACATCGAGTTTCTCACCCAGTGCCTTCAGCGGCTGCACGGCGGTAGGGACCACTGGGTGCGGTCGGGAGGAACGCTATTGGCCTTGCGCAAGCTTAATGACAAAGGCTGGATCAACGACCGGGATTACGCTGTCCTGACCAACTCTTACGAATTCCTGCGCAGGGTGGAACACCGCGTTCAACTCGAAATGGGCCAGCAAACGCATCGTCTCCCTGCTGAGCGTGAGGCGCTGGACCGATTGGCCCGCCGAGTTGGGGCTGAAGCGCCACCGGGAGTCTCACCCGGCGCAACTCTCCAGGAGCAGGTTCAGCAGGCCTTTGCGCGGGTGGACGAAATCTACCAGAGAGTGGTCCATCCGCGCTCCGGGCATCGCCGCGGAGCCACGTTTGAACTCAAGCCGGTGACCGGGGTGCTGACCGATCAAGGACTGCACAGCTACGAATCCACACTAGCCTTCTTGGAGACCCTGGCGCCGGAGTTGGCGGGGGTGGTGAAAGACGTATCAATCCCGGATCGCGCCCGCAAGAATGTGACACGGCTTTTCGCGAACCTGTGTGGCTCATCCGAGCGCTTTGCGCTGGCGCGGCGGGAGCCTGAGCAAGTCCGGAGAGCCTTGGAGCTTCTCGGTGTCAGCGACTATCTCGGGGAATTGCTGATCCGCCATCCGGAAGACCTAGCGGTGCTGGAACGCCCCCAGCATGCTGCGGCGAGCGGCTTGTTCGATGAGGGCGAACCTGAACAGATCGAGATGGGCCTCGGTGCCGTCCCGACGCTAGTCGGGATGCCAGCGGCTTTCTCCTGGGCCTCAGCGGTTGGCTTGGGCCTGCGAGAGAAGATGGCCCTGCTCAGGCGCCACTACCGGACTGAGGCGCTCCAACTTGGCGCCAGCGACTGCGCTGGCTTGCCTTCGATCTTTGGCTCCCTTCGCAGGTGGTCGCTGCTGGCTATTCGGTCGATTGCAACCGCGCTCCAGGTGGCCACTGAAGCTGTTGAAGGGCAGGAGAAAGACGCGCGGGGCAGGGTAAGCGCGCCAGACCAGCTGCCCCTCTTGGTGCTAGGGCTGGGCCGTTTGGGCCTGAACGAGTTTGATCTGGCCTCTGACGCGGATCTCATCTTTGTGGTCGCTTCCGAAACACCACAAGACGAGATCGCCTTTTGGACTCACCTGGCTGAAAAGACCATCGAGGTGCTCTCCAGCTACACCAGCGACGGCACCCTGTTCGCGGTCGACACCCGTTTGAGGCCGGGCGGCCACGAGGGCGAACTGGTGGTGACGGAAGATGCTTTACTCCGCTACATCTCCGAAGCGGCGATGGTCTGGGAGGGCCTGACCTATCTTAAAGCGTCGCCCGCGGCGGGCAACGCCGCCTTGAGCCGCCAAGTGGCTTCGCGGGTGACCGAGAGGCTGATGACTCGTTTTGGCTCGGAGCCGGACCTGGAAGGTGAGCTGCACCGTATGCGGCGGCGGCTGGAGAGGGAGGTGGCCGTTTCAACCGGCAATACCAAGACCGCCCCAGGTGGCTATTATGATGTGGACTTCTGTGTGTCCTATCTTCGGCTCCGGCATCGCCTGGAACTCGCGGCGGGCGCTAATGTTGCCGAGCAGGTCGAGGCGCTGCGCCGCGCCAGGCTGGTGACCGAGGAAGATGCGCGGGCCCTCGCGGAGGGCGCCGCCTTCTTGCGCTCCGTCGACCACGCCGTCCGGCTGGTGACGGGAAAGGCTGCGCCCGGCCTGCCAGAGCATCTGGGCCACGCCGAGGCAGTCGAAAGCCTGGTGCGTCGCTGGGGTTTGGTCCAAGGAGAGCAGACACTGGCGAAGCGCCTGCGTGAAACCCAGCAGGAGGTCCGGTATACCTACCGTCGGTTGGTGGGCGCCGAGTAAGCACTCTGAGGCCAGACATTTAGGGGCGGCCTACTCGCTTGCGGGCGCATTGTTCGAGGCAAGGCGAGACACCGGCGGCTGTCCACGGCGGACTTCCTCCGAGAGCACAATGGCCTCGGCAACTTCCTTCATGGGTTTGCGCCGCTGGCGACTCTGGCGCTGTAAGGTGAGGTAAGCGTCCTCTTCGCTAATCCCCAGCTCTCGCTGCAGAATTCCTTTAGCGCGCTCCACGATCTTCCGCGCTTCCAGTTGCCGGGCGAGTTGCGAGACTTCGCTCTCCAGTCGAGCCGCTTCGATCTCCGCTCCTACCAGAAACCCGACAGTGGAAATCAGCTTGATCTGGCGGCGAGTATACGTGTGAGGCAGCCGGTGCTGAACGTTGATGACGCCCACAAGATTAGCGCGCGACAGAACTGGAACGGAGAGAAAAGCCTCAAACCGGTCCTCCGGCAATTCCCCAAAGGGCCTGAAGCGAGGATCATCGTAAGCTTTCCTAGGCACGGCCACGGCTTCTCGATGCTCGGCCACCCAACCCGTGATGCCCTGACCGGCGGGGATCCTGAGCTGGTCCACGACCTCCGGGTGCGGATTCTTGGAGGCGCGAAGAACCAGTTGGTCGCCCTCGCGAACGTAAACGAAACACGAATCGCATTTGAGCAGTGCGGCAGTGAACTCGACTACCTTCGCCAGAACTTCGTGCAGGGGGTCTGCCGCCGCCATTCGGCTGCCGATTTCGTGGAGAAAGTCCACCTCCGGATTATCGTCGTTTACCGCCGATAGCCTCATGCCACCACTGTACGGCGAACTCAACAAAGCGTCCAATTCAACGTTTTTATCCATGAGATAGGAACCTCAGGCGCACCGCACCGTCGAGAGCCATGCCACCGCCGTGTCACTCCTAGAAAAGTCACATGGGCCTTCGGCCCACGAATGGACATGAAAATCCCCCCTTGGGCCGTCATTCCGAGCGAAGCGAGGAATCTGCTTCTTCTGTTCTTCTCGCAAAAAGCAGATTCCTCGCTTCGCTCGGAATGACAGGTCCCGGGGGGTGGGGGCGTGGCTACCCAAAACAGCACCGAGAAGCCGCGCCCCGAAGTGGAAAACACCCGGAGAAGGGGCTTTAGTGGCCGTTGGCAGCTACGGGCACCTGCACGGCGGGCGCGGGCAGGCTAGCCATCGTCCGGTAACCCTTCTCGCCCGGTTTTCCATAGTAGAGAACCAGGCCCAGGTCACCGAGATCGAGTGACTCAACCGTTCGCTGCTCACCCTTGAGCACAAGGTTTAGCCCGCTGTGGCCTGACGTAGTGGCACTCCGGAAGATTCCTTTGGCCAAAAGCATCAGGGCCGTTTCCGGCTTGGACTGCCGCCTCAGAACGAGTATGCAGGGCAGGTTCACCGACTGGACGGAGAAGGTGTAGTCACCCGGAGGCAAGACCAACCTCGCCCAATGGACTTCGTAGGGCAGTTTGAACTCGCCCGTTGCGGCTAATTGGGCCCGGGCCCAGCAGGGAGATAGAGCTAGCACCAGTAAGGCAAAGCTCAGGATTCGGAACTTCGAGAGAATTCGATTCGCTTTCATCAACAGTTTCCTCCTTGTAAATTTCGCTCCGCACTTCGGGCGTACGGACGCAACAGCATGGCCGGAGCCGCTCGCGAAGACACGAAACGTAGTGGATTGAATCTGCACACCGAGCCGCCGCTTTAAACGGGGCAGGGCGCCAAATAGAGGAAACGGCCTGGTTTCCGGAAGAGAAAACGACAGGGTTGAAGTTGAACCGCCAGGTTCGAAACCTGTGGTGCGGCTGAACGGAACTAGGCGGCGCAGCGGGTTCTCGCAGCCGCCTCCAGAATCCAGCGGATATGCGAGGGTTCAAACGGGGGCGCGCAGTAGTCCTGCGCGCCGGCTTCCAAGGCGAGCACCCAGTTGGCAGTTTCCGCGTCGCGGCTTACCACCACGACGGGCAGGTTCATTTGCTTCTGCCTCATCGCTTCGAGCAGGGGACGGCAGCGGTCGGGTTCAGCTGCGCAGAAAACCACGTCGGCGTGGAGCGTCTTGAGCAGGTTCAGTGAGTGCGGTCCGGGTACGGAACGGTGGCTGTAAACCTTGACGTGACTCTCTTGGTTGAGGACTCGCTCCAGCTCAACGATAAGGCTGTCCGAAAGACCAAATAAAACTACGTGGGATACTCCTGCTTTCTGTGCCATAGTCCACTCCAATGCGTCATCTTGCAATCGGGGAGTCGAAGTGTGGTCCGACTCCGAGACCCAGTCGACGAAGAGCTCAAGAAAGCAGGTTCGACGTGGAGGCCGCTTTCGATAACCCAGTGTAGAGGCTCCTTCGGCAAATGTCCAATTCAAATCTTCTATCCGAGCGATAAGCGCTGAAGACAAGTTTTCGCTGCTACAATGCCCTAATGGCCCGTAAGCGGATGACTCAAACGATTCAAAGGAGTTGCCATGTTCCCCTTCCACGGTGTCGATTACGTCGAAATCGATTCCCTGCTCAGTGACGAAGAAAAGCTGGTCCGCCAGACGGTGCGCGAGTTTGTGGATAAGGAGGTGATTCCCCATGTGGAAGAATGGAACCGGGAGGGCAAGTTCCCCTGCCACCTCGTTCCCCTGATGGCAGAACTTGGTTTCTACGGGGCCAACATGGAAGGCTACGGCTGTGCGGGTCTGTCCAACGTACAGTACGGACTGATTATGCAGGAGCTGGAGCGAGGCGACAGCGGCTTGCGGAGCTTCGTTTCCGTCCAAGGAGCGCTGGTTATGTACCCCATCAAGGAATACGGGTCGGAGGCGCAGAAAGACCGCTGGCTGCCGGCGCTACAGTCGGGGAAGGCCATCGGCTGCTTTGGGCTCACGGAGCCCGACTTCGGCTCCAATCCCGGCGGCATGCGCACGCGCGCGGTCAAGGATGGCGACGGCTACATCCTGAATGGTGAGAAGGCCTGGATCACTTCCGGCACCGTCGCCGACGTGGCG
>DATJKY010000079.1:0-16692 GCA_035490955.1 Terriglobia bacterium
CCTGGCGGCCGGGGGGACCTTGACCACCCGTGAACTTCACCCTCAAGTCGCCCAGGCCCTGGGCTTGGCGCCGGCCCAGTACAGGCTCACCTCCCTGCGCTACGAGATCTCCAAACTTCGGGCCAAAGGCTTGGTGGAGAAAGTCCCTCACTCCCACCGTTATCGTCTGCTCGCCGAAGGCTATCGCCTCTGCATCGTTTATCTGAAGCTGTTTGAAAAATCTACGCACCCCTGACGGCCGGCCTGTTAAAACCTTTCCCTGCCGAAGCCCTTGCTCCCCAGGGACAAGCTCGCGCAACTGGACAAGCTATATCTGGCCGTCACCCAAGCTCTCGACAACCTGCTTGAAGGAGTCGGCCTGAAAGCCGCCTGATGTTTTACGAAACCAAAATCGCCGAAACGAAAATGACAACAAAAACGCCAACAAACTTCACGTTTTGTCCGCCATAACGGACTAAGTCAAGTGCCTGAAATGGTCGTAGCCCGCGGGGGCCAGAGCCGATCGCCTCCCGTCGTTTGCTACCAGGAGGATTTCCTTGGACTTGTGGATTGTCCCAATGCGATGGAGGGGGACGTTTCCAAGCGAAGTCGGGATTTCCTTGCCGCGTGGCACGGTGAAGAGTAATTGGTAGTCTTCTCCGCCGTGAAGTGCAAGCGCCAGCCGAGTGCGCCGAGGGTATTCCAACCTGGGCGGGAGGGGCAGAAGTTCCTCCGAAACCCTGGCGCCCACGCCGCTCGCCTCGCACAGATGACGGAGGTCTGTGGACAGCCCATCGCTGAGATCGATGGTCGCTGAGGCCACGTTTCCAACCGAGAGAAGTCGGCCTAGCTTGCAGCGCGGTTCCGGATAGAGCTGAGCCTGCACTGCTGTAACCCATGATGGGTCGCTTCGCTCGGACCGGCGTCTGTGACGAGTAGAAACATGACCTTGCAACCGAAGCAACCTCAGGCCCAGCGCCGCCAAGCCTAGTTCGCCACTGACAAAGATGCTGTCACCGGGCTTGGCTCCAGAGCGCCGAAGCTCTGCGTCGAGCGCCACTTCACCGGTAACGATCACATCGATCACAATGGGGGCGCGCATCATAGCCACGTCGCCGCCGACCAGAGTGACGCCGAATTTCATTGCCAGTGCGAGCAGGCCGGCGTAGAACTCCTTTACCCACCCCGGCGGTGTTCTCTTGGAGATGGCCAGCGAGACCAGGGCAAAGCGCGGAACGGCACCCATTGCCGCCAAGTCACTTAGCGGACGAGCAAGGGATCGGTGCCCGACGGAGGAAGGCGGGTGCAGGCGCCGGTTGAAGTGGACGGTCTCGATGCACATATCCGACTTCAGCACCACACCTCGTTGAGGCCCTACGTCCACTACCGCGGCGTCATCTCCGATGCCGAGCCTGAGACCGCTCACTTTGCCAGGAACTTGTTTGCGGAGCCAACGCACGAACTCTGCTTCGCTGCGGAATTTGTCCGGTAGCATTGGTTTCACCAGCGATGCCCCCCGGTGTTATCGGCCCTGCCGAATGGCTGTGCTTATTGAGCACTTTGTGTCACCAATCTTAGCAGACCGGTTTTTCTCTTGGCCAACCTATCCTCGCGGCCGGCTGGCAGGCGCGTTGGGCCCCACAGCGGTCTTAGTCTAGCCAGACTAATAAAGGGCGGGACCGTTGTAGAATTCCGGGAAGGGGCCTATCTTTTTCTATCTTTTTTCTTGACATAGAGTTCCCGTTCCTGTAGGATAGGTTTTGCATACCTGGGCGGGACCTGAAGTATCCTTTTGCCGAGCCGAGTGAATGAATCGGTCTCACGGCTCAAAAACTAAGATAATCTAGGCGGTGACGAGAATGAACAGAAAGTTTTATACCTTTCTGATAGTCGCACCACAAGGTAAGCTGCGCAAGATTCAGATTCCTCCTTACATGGCACACCTGCTCGTGTTGCTGGGTTTTGTTGGGTTTATAGCCCTGGCAGCGATGGCCAACAGCTACGCAAGGATGCTGCTGAAGGTTGCCGACTATAATGAGGTTCGTAACGAGCGCGAGGCCCTGAAAAGCCAATACCACAGCCTGGAAGAGGTTGTCACCCACACAAACACCAAACTGACGTCACTCGAATCGCTGGCCGGGGAGGTTGCGCTAACCTATGGATTCCGAGGCGGGCAGCGTCCACGATTCCCGCAGGCCCTCCTGACGTTGGCCACTCAGAGTAATTCCACCTTGGAGTCAAGCTACAGTGCCTCGCTCTACACCTTTGATCTCCTGAAGACGGCGGCGACAAAGCCCTCTGTCGATCCCGTGGCTCTAAGCTTTCGGTCAATTCCTCGCTACTCGACTTTGTCTTTCCCTGGATACGACTCCGCGATGGTTCCTTCCATGTGGCCGGTCCGCGGGCAGATTACCGGCGGATTCGGCCAGCGGCTGGATCCCCTGAATGGCGAGGAGGCCGTCCACTGCGGCATTGACATCTCCGCACCTTCCGGTACCGAAGTTCAAGTAACTGCCGACGGCGTGGTTTTGCTAGCGGAGCGTGAGGCCGGTTATGGGAACGAGGTCCTTGTGGACCATGGAGATGGCATCACAACTAAATACGGACACCTGAGAAGGATCGATGTCGTTGCCGGACAGGAAGTCAAAAAAGGCCAAATTATCGGAGCGGTCGGTATGACAGGCAAGTCTACCGGACCCCACCTCCATTACGAAGTTCGTGTTCACCAAACGCCTGTCAACCCGGCGAAGTACCTGCGCGGCTAGCCACCGTCTCTACTTAGAAAATTTCAAACCTCTCCTGGTGGATATTCGGATCGCCCTTGATGATGATGTCCTTCTTGGTGATCGACTCGAACTCCGACAGCATAGCGCCTTCCCGCAACTTCAAGGCGCGTGCCACCTCTGGATTGAGGCGCAGGGTCATCGTATCGCCCTCGATCTGCTGCGCCATCTTGCGCGCTTCGGCCAGGATCTCGTTGCAGATGGTGCCCACGGATTTGACCCAGCCTGCACCGCTGCAGTAAGGGCACGGCTGGCAGAGAGTGCGCTCCAGGGACTGCTTCACGCGCTTGCGGGTAAGGGCCACCAAGCCGAACTCGTTAAAGGAGAGGATCTTGGTGGGAGCCCGGTCAGTCCGCAAGGCGTCCTCCAGCGCTTGAACCACTTTCTGGCGGTTTCGGCGGTCGTCCATATCGATAAAGTCGATGACGATAATCCCTCCTAGGTCTCGCAACCGGATCTGGCGCACGATTTCTTGTACGGCATCCACGTTCGTCTTGACGATGGTATCCTCCAGCCGGTTGGTCTTGCCGACATATTTGCCCGTGTTGACGTCGATGGCGACGAGCGCCTCGGTCTGATTGATCACGATATAGCCGCCCGACTTCAGCCAAACTTTGGGCTTCAGCGCCTTGTCGATCTCCTGCTGGATGCCGAATTCTTCGAACAGGGGTGTCTCTCGAGTGTAAAGCTTCACGTGGCCCACCAGCGACGGCTGGCAGCGGTTCACGAACTCCACGGCGCGCTCGTACTCGATTTCGTTGTCTACTCGCACCGCTTCGAAATCGGGCGAGAGGGTGTCGCGCAGGATCCGCTGCGCCAAGGTGAGGTCGCTGTGCAGCAAGGCGGGCGCCCGGGAACGCTCGGCCCTGGCGCGAATTTCGCTCCACAGTTTGGATAGGAAGTTCAGGTCCGCCTTGAGTTCCTCTTCCGGCCGGCCAGCGCCGGCGGTGCGCACGATGAAGCCACCGGTCAGCGAACCGCGGTTCTCAGCGATGATGTTGCGCAGGCGGAAGCGCTCCTCCTCCGAGGCGATTTTGCGCGAAACGCCAATGTGGGCGATGGTGGGCATGTAGACTAGATAACGGCCGGGTAAGGCAATGTGAGAAGTGATGCGTGCTCCCTTGCTGCCCAAGGGTTCCTTGGCGATCTGTACGAGTATCTCCTGGCCTTCTTTCAGCAGCTCGGTAATTTGCGTTGGCTGGTCGTTACCAGGGCGCGACGGTTCACGAACCGGGGTCCCTTCCGGTCGATCGCGCCGGCCAAATCGCCCCCGACCTCGTCGGCCGCGCCGCTGAGAGAACCGCGGGCGCCGACTGAAGTCATCGTGCGTGTAGGCGCGTTCGACACCCTCCGTAGAAGCCTTCACTTCTTCCATCGAGACATTTTCCGCTGTAGGGGATTCACTTTCTCCTCTCGCTTCCTCAGTCGCCGATGTTGCGACCTCATCGGTCACGGCAGCCGTATCTGGATAAGACTCCGGTAGTGGTTCGGGGGCTTCCTCGTCCCCCTCCCGGGTTTCCGGTTGCGAAAAAAGGGTTGCGCCAGAGGCTTGCGTGGCGATGGGTTCTGGGGTTTTGGTTCCAGGCTCGAAATGGGTTGCCACTGGTGGCGTAGTCGCACCCGAGGGAGTGGCTGGGGCGGTCATCTGTTCCGGTCGAGGCTCTTTGCTGGCGACAGAACCGGCCGGAGTCTGCTCTGCCGAATGCTCCTCGGGCAACGCGGTCTCGAAATGGGCTGCCGCTGGCGGCGTGGTCGCACCCGAGGGAGCAGTTGGGGCGGTCATCTGTTCCGGTCGAGGCTCTTTGCTGGCGACGGAACCGGCCAGAGTCTGCTCTGCCGAGTGCTCCTCAGGCAACGTGGTCTGGCTGTGCTTGGCGAGCGACTCGCCGGGCAACACTTCGAAGGTCGGGGCGGTGCGCTCAGAGATGCCTTCGGGCCGTTCCGCCCTGGGCGCAAATCTGGATTGGCGGAAACCACGCCCGCGTCTTCCCCGGCCTCGCCCACGATGGTCAAAATGTCGACGCTCATGGAACTCAGGACGGGCCGAGGGCGGTGCGGCAATGGCCGGAGTTGAGACGTTGGCTTTCTCGGCCGCCGCAGGCAAAGCTCCGGGGGGTGCTGGCATCGCGGCAGGGCCCGGCTCGCCTATTACGGGCTCGACCGACACGGCCCCCGATGCGACTTCGCCAGCCTCCGCCCGTGTGGGCATTTCCGCGCCCCACGTTTCGGCCGCAGGGGTAGCGAGGGTCGTCTGCTCGCGACCGGCGTCTGATGCCTTTTCCGTCTCCTCGCTGTAACGTGCCGTGCGCGCCTCCTCCTCGGCGAAAGCACGATCATATTCCTCGGCGTCCTCGAGGAAGTCGGAAACGTATAGGAAGGCGTCACGTTCCAGGCCGATGTTCACAAAGGCCGACTGCATGCCAGGCAAGACGCGACTGACGCGGCCCTTGTAAATTCCACCCACGAGCCCGACGTCCGTGTCGCGCTGGTAGTAGACTTCTACAACTTGGTCATCCTCGGTGAGGGCGACCTTCGTCTCGTGGGGAGACGAAGAGACGAACAAATCCTTTGTCATTGCAAACTCCTTCTCCAGGAACCCGAGAGGATCGATTCGCCACAGCGAAGATCATACTCTGCGATGTTCCCTGGGCAACCGCGTGGTCTCTCGCGACAGCATCGCGGTTTCACCCATCAAGATTCCCTGTAAAGCGGCGGCGTCGATGCTCGCCACTCATGGATACAAAACTGCACGCCAGCCGACCTTGTTGGGGGCCTCGGAAAGAGGCCGCAAACCGAACGTCGTCGGCTGACCCGCTCGGTGTTGTCGTAAGGTGCAAGCCTTGCCTAATTCACGAATCTTCGCATCTTCACGCCGATCGCCAGCCCGAGGCCCAAAAACGTGAAAAGCACCGAAGAACCTCCCTGGCTCATCAACGGCAAGGGAATGCCGGTGGTCGGGATAAGCCCGATCATCATGCCCGCATTAACGGCGACCTGAAAAAAAACTACCGACGCCAAGCCAACGATCAATAGGGCACCGGCGCGGTCGCCCGCTAGTTGCGCTCCATCCAGGAGCCGCAGAATCAAACCCAAATAAAGGAGCAGGACGAGCAGCGTGCCGATGAAACCCTGCTCCTCGGCGAACGAGGCCAGAATAAAGTCAGCATGGGACACGGGGATGAATCCTAACTGGCTCTGTGTTCCGTTCCCGATACCCTTTCCCCAGAAACCACCTGCGCCAATGGCAATCTTTGATTGCGTAACCTGGTAACCCGAGCCCTGAACGTTGTCCGAAGGATGGGCAAAGCTCCTCAACCGCTCGCGCTGATAGGGCCGTAGGAAATGCCAGCCTACGGGCAGCATCAGCGCCCCCACTAGGCAAAGGACCGCTACCTGGCGCCCCCGAACACCTGCCAAAAGGATCCCTGAGCCAACTATGGGGACGAAGGTTAGCGCGGTGCCCAAGTCAGGTTCCAGGGCTACCAAAAAGGCTGGAAGGCCCACCAGGAAACTCAGAAGCGCCAGATCTTTCCAGCTTACACTCTTGTCACGCCTTTCGGCGAAGTAAGCTGCCACGCATATTATTATAACTAACTTCGCCATTTCTGACACCTGCAAGGTTAACCCGCCTACGTGCAGCCAGCGCCGGGCCCCCGTTCCGCGGTGGCCAGCGGCCAGCAATGCGACCAGCCCCACAACGCTACCTGCGTATAGCCACGGCGCCAGGCCAAGGATGGCGCGGTGGTCCAATTGGCTGACCAATAAAGCCAACAGGCAGCCCGCCAGCACCCAGTACATTTGCTTCTTGTATTGAAAGGCCAAGGCGGAATGCATCGTGGTGCTGTAAATCTGCAACACCCCCACTCCGGCCACACCCAGGGCCAGGCTCAGCAGGAACCAGTCAAAGTCGCGAAATCGAACCGTCCTCAACATCATGTCTGCGTTGCGCGAATACACCTCTGGGGCGCGAGAGACCGGAAATCACCTCCACGGACTTGGGATCAACGGTGGCGCCACTCGCGCTTGACTCGGCAGCGGCTCGGGCGCAACCTTCTGCGGAAGCCTCTTGTCGAAGTAGGCTTTGATTACATCACGCGCCACCGGTGCCGCCACCCACGAGTGTTCGCCGTGCATCACCAGCACCCCCACCACGATTTCCGGGTTAGCCGAAGGCGCATAGCCAACAAACCAGGCGTTGTTCCTGAACTCTGAATTGTTCTCGGATTCCTTCAGGTCTACGCTGACCACCTGTGCAGTTCCGGTCTTGCCGGCGATGTCGAGCCCGGCGACCCGCGCGCTGGAGCCGGTGCCGCCTTCATTCACCACGCCCCACATCCCCCGCGTGACTTCTGCCAGAGTGCTCTCGCTCAAGGGGAAGCTGCGCACGGCGTTATCGCTAAGATCCCGGCCGAGCGCCATCAGTTGGTCGCGAAACACCAAGTGCGGTCGATGAAAGACTCCGCCCGAGGCAACGCCGCCAATCATAAAGGCGAGCTGAATGGGCGTGACCGCAACGGCCCCTTGGCCGATGGCCACGGAGATCGTTTCGCCCGCCCACCATTTGCGCTTAAAAGCCTTCTGCGCCCACTCCGGGGAGGGAACCAGCCCGGGATCCTCGGCCGGCAGATCGACGCCGGTGCGCGCACCGAGTCCCAGGTGTTTGGCAAAGTAAGCTAGTTTGTCAATCCCCAGGAGCTTCCCCAGCGTGTAAAAGTAGACGTCGCAGGACTGCACAATGGCACGATGCAGGTCCACGCTGCCGTGTCCCTTGTGCTTTTCCCACACCCAGTCGTGGAAGGTATGACCGTAAATGGTGACGGAGCCGGGGCACTGAATGGTGTAATCGGAACGAATCGTGCCCGTCTCCAACGCTGCCGAAGCGGTAACGATCTTAAAGACCGAGCCTGGCGCCACATGCGACTGGGTGGCCTTGTTGAGCAAAGGCTTCTCCGGGTCTTTCGTCAACCGCTCCCATTCCTGCCGGTCAATGCGATGGGCGAAGTCGTTTGGGTCGAAGTCGGGATGGCTGACCATGGCCAGCACTTCGCCGGTGTGCGGATCGAGAGCCACCACCGCGCCAGTGCGGTCGCCCAGCGCCATTTCCGCCGACATCTGCAAGTCGAGATCGATGGTCAGCCGCAGGTCATTGCCGGGATGGGCGTCGATGGTGGTCTCCGACCCCACTTCCTGGCCGCGGCTGTTCACGACTACCCGCCGCACACCGTCCTCACCAGCGAGCACGGAGTCATACTCCCGTTCGATGCCCGATTGACCCGCCACGTCACCCGGATGGTACTTCGACCCGGGCTTGCCGAGGGCATCCTCGGAGACTTCGCCCACATAACCCAGCATCGACGCTGCCACCGTATGCTTCAGGTAGAAGCGCTGCTGCACTTGGATAAGCGCCATTTCCGGATATTCCACGCGGTGAGACTCGACAAAGGAGATGTCTTCCAGCGTGGCAGCCTGCTTAAGCAGAATGGGTTGGAAGCCCGGCAAGTGCGCAGTGCGCTCCACCAGGCCCTGAACTTCCACCGGATCCAGGTGCAGACCGCGCGCCATGGCCTCAACCCGAGTGGGAACGAGCCCTGCGGCGTTCTCACGCATAAGCAGCACACTGAAAGCAGGGAAGTTATCGACCAGCACGCGTCCTTCCCGGTCGAGGATGCGGCCGCGGGGCGCAATCACCGGCAAGTTGCGCACACGATTGCGCTCCGCCTGGCCTTCATAGCGCCTGTGCTGACCGATCTGCAGCCTCCAGTACCCACCCAAGAGAACCAGGAATGTAGCCGCGACCACGTACTGCAGGAAGGCAATCTTCCAGGACGGAAAGCGCTGGTCTTCAGCCAATCGGCTCGGCATGAATTTCGCACCTGAGGTCCCCCCCCCAAGGCGAAGGTCCCGCCGTTCGGGACTCAGCCCAATCGGAAAGTTAACACACGCATTGCGGCAAAACAAGTGCGCGTACGGGCGGGAACGGGCGGGCTGGCGGGACTGGCGGGTGTGCGACAAGAGTTAGGAGCACGCAAGTGCATACGGCTAGGGAACCTTATTCGCGTGTTGCACAATCCAGTGATTTGAGGAGCCACTCCATGTTTAGCCCCGCAGCGCTGGATACAGTCTAACGACAAATGAGCGGCAAACCCCGCCCACCCAACCCTGGCTTCCAAAATCCCCGTAGCCGAAGAGTGTCTGACTTTGGGATTGCTTTGTCCGATCTCGGGACGCTGTCTTGTCTTTTCATCAACTTATTGGCTTTGTTTTTCATCAAAAATGCGGGCCAGATGCCCGGATCTTGAATTTCGAATCTGGATTTTCCCGTCCGGCGTCGGGTGCCGGAACTCGAAATTGCTATCGAGCGAGGGCTCGGCATGCGGGCACAGCCCGCCCTGGACTGTTGGCGGCTTGACGCCGCTTTATGGTTTTCCCCGATTATGCTATATCCTCTCTGCGGTCTCGCAGCCCTTCTTCCGGCTGACCTTATCGAGCCATCCTTCCCCAGGGGCGCTACCGAAGAGCGAAGCGCCAAATGCCAACCGGCAACTCAGGGCCGAGGACAACTTGCAATCTGGTGGTTGTGACCAGCAACCTGGAACGGCGGGTGAGCGAGCACCTGCACAAGCTGATCCCTGGTCTTGTGTCGCGCACCCTACCCGGTGTCTTACCCAATGTGGCCCGACTGAGGTGCCTGCTCGAAGGTGTTATAATCCGCCTATGCCGGTGAGACTGGCCTGACTTTACAAAGGCTTCTGTCTCCTGCCCAACGACGGATGTATGATTCGCACAGCTACCCAGAAGGTCGATGCTCGGGAGGACTTGACGCGCGCCGAAGCGCGCGCCGTGATGGAGGCGCTGCTCTCAGGCTCCGTACCCGACTCGGAAATCGTGATGTTTCTGGTAGCGCTGCACAACAAGGGCGAGCAACCGTCGGAACTTGTTGGCTTCGCCGAGGTCATGCGCGGTCGCGCGGCCGGCTTGCTCCGCCGGTCAGGGGTGAATCTGGAGGAGTTGGTCTGCGGCGAGCCGCTGCTTGATACCTGCGGGACGGGCGGCGACGGAGCAGGTACCTTCAACGTCTCTACGGCCACGGCGCTGGTGGCGGCGGGCGCCGGCGTGCGTGTTGCCAAGCACGGCAACCGCTCTATCTCCGGCCGCTGCGGCAGCGCCGACGTGCTGGAAGCGCTAGGCATCGCTCTTGACCTGCCATTTGAGCGCATCCCGGAGTGTCTCGATCGAACGGGCATCGTGTTCCTCTTTGCACCTCATCTGCACCTGGCCACGAAGCACGTGATGAACGCCCGGCGCAGCCTCAAGACTAGGACCGTCTTCAACCTGCTGGGCCCGCTCTCGACTCCCTTGGGCGCCACGGCGCAGCTCATCGGCGTTTATGACCGCGCGCGCACTGAGATGATAGCGCGGGCCAGCGTCGAGGTCGGCACGTAGAGGGCGTTCGTAGTGGCCGGTCACGACGGGCTGGACGAAATCACACTTTCAGGTCTTACCCAGCTTTCCCAGACGGTTAACGGCGAAGTCCACACCCGCGACATTGGCCCGGACGAGTTCGGACTCCAACCTGCGCCGCGGGGCAGCGTCCGTGGAGGTGACGCGGCTACAAACGCTCGCCTCCTGAGCAGTGTGCTCGCAGCCGAGCACGGCCCCTACCGCGACGTGGTGCTGGCGAACACCTCGGCCGCCCTGGTCGCCGCAGGCAAGGCGAGGGGATTCGTGGAAGGCGTTGCTCTCGCTGCCGGAGCTATTGACTCCGGCAAGGCACGACACACGCTTACTGCACTGGCCGAGTTCACGCAGAAACATCGTCGATAGCGTGGTGTCCCGCGTGATGTTTAATAGTGGAGATACAGAGTCGGGTAGGGCAGACTTTCGCTTCTCAGAAAGTCTACGGCTTGTCCGGGCGAACAACCGCAGAGTTCGAAAGGTGCGAACTCTGCGCTACCCCTTACTCGTACTCGTTCAGACCATCAGAACAGAGCAATGGATATCCAACTGAACCAAATCGAAATTAGAGTGCTCGGCGCGCTGATGGAGAAGGAAACCGCCACACCGGACTACTATCCGATGTCACTCAACGCCCTCATCAATGCGTGCAACCAGAAATCCAACCGCGAGCCGGTGATGAATCTGGACGAAGGCGCCGTCCGCGAAGCACTGGACAGCCTGAATGAGAAGGGCCTGGCCGGTCCCATCAGCAGCGCCGACAGCCGGGTGACGAAGTACGCCCACCGGCTCCAGGAGACCTTCAACTTCGACCGCCGGGAGGCGGCTGTACTCTGTGTACTTTTTCTACGGGGCCCCCAGACGCCCGGTGAGCTGCGGGGACGCACGGAGCGCCTGTACCGCTTTGACGGCCTGGAGGCCGTGGAGTCCGTGCTGCATCGCCTGATCGAGCGGGAATCGCCGCTGGTGAAAAAGCTCCCCCGCCTGCCCGGGACAAAGGAGTCTCGCTATGCTCACCTGTTGGCGGGTGATGTGGAAGCCGGAGTGGAGTTAGACGCTGTTCCGGAGGCGGGACGCGAGACCGCGCGCCTCGCCCGTTTGGAAGGCGAAGTGGCCACGCTCCAGAAGGAACTTGCCGATCTCAGACAGCAGCTCACGGACTTTCGCAAGCAGTTCGAGTAAGCGATTAGGTCCCGTGTGGCGGCTTGGACAGCAGCGGTTTGGGAATGTCACCGGAGGGCGGTTTCACCGACACATCATCAAAAACCAAGTCTGGCACAGTAAAGGACACGACCGGAGGAGTGCCTTGGCCGACCATAGCGCCGCCGGACAACATTCCCGTAACCACATTTCCGATATCCAGGAACAGCTTGTTACACACCGTCTGGCTGACCGAGCCGACAACAAGGTCCTTAAAGGAGGTCTCGTTAAGGCCTTCTAGCTGTCCGTTGCGGATCAGTTGCTCGTGCCCATCGGGAAACACTTCGTAGGCCAGAACAGCAGTTCTAGCCGGGCCGTTGCCGCCACCGCCGAGCCCCGGCATGAATGCGCCGATCGCTGATTGCATCATCTCCTGAGGATCTGCGGCCAACCAGTTCCGCATGCGGCGTACGACAATCCCATAAGGCTTGCCACGCTGTGTCACGAGGGTTAGCAGCTTGTCTCTTATTGCGGTCCCATTGAGGCCGTTCTGAACAGTGAAGAAGAGGTTCGTCGGTGCGACGCCGAAGCCACGCTCGTTGCCGGTGCTCTGCGGCATACCGGGCACCGGATGGCGCGCGAGGAGCAGCGTCTTCAAGACACCGTTCTCCACCACGACGGTCTTGCGCGCGCGGACGCCGTCGTCGTCCACCAAATACCCTCCAAGTAGAGAACTGCCGTTGTGTTCCGTTGCCGTCGGGTCATCGGTAACACTTGCCCATTCAGGCAGAACACGTGATCCCAGTCGATCCTGAAAAGGGCTTACCGTGCGTGAGAAGATCATCTCAAACTGCGGATTGTCAGTAGTCGGTCGGCGGGTAGCCACCAGCCGGGGCGCGAAGGCCTCGGCGAAGATCTCCACGCTGGCCTGACCCTCGAAGAGCACGGGGCCGTTGTAGCGCTCGACTAACGGCGCGGAACGCAGTTCAACCAGTCGCTTGCTCATATCGCGAATCTGGGCTTCCAATTGCTCGTTCAGCAGGGCCGCCATCGTGCGCTCGTATACCGTAATTGCGTCGCTCAAAGGCATTCCATCGCTGGCCTGTGTCCCGGCGCGAGCCGTCAGCCCCAGCAGAGGGGTAGCACGCGTGTATTCGGTGCCCTCGCTGTTGAGGTAACGCGTGTACTCGTTGCTCGCCTGGATCTCCACCGAGGACCTGGAAATCTCCGGCACACCGCGGAAAACGGCCGAGAGTTGCCGCACTAGAGCCTCGCCCCGCTTCGGGTCGAGGTCCATCAAGACCGGATTTTCGTGGCTGATGACCGGCTTCTCTTTGCTGAAGTCAGGGAGGTCCTCCCCACGGGTTTTGTTTTCCAGCGCGGCGCGCTTGCGTGCCAAATCCTCGAGCGCCTTCTTGTAGGCAGCGTCGGTCGCGAGCCAGATCTGCCGCCGAATCTCCTTGTAGTCATCCTCGAGCGGGAGTCGTACAGTATTGCCCAAGCCGTGGACTACTCCCGCGCGACCAAAAGCAGAGAATGACAGAAAGTTGGAGTTGTCGAGGCTGTAATCGCCCACTCGCACCTCGACCGTAAGCTGGCGCGTGTGGCTCTGCTGCTCACTTATCAGGCTGCCGAGCGTGGCCGCAATCGCGGAGTTGGTGGCGTCAATCACCCGGTAGGCGATGAAGTAGGGCTTATCGAGGTTTTCGGGGCGCATCTGCTTCATGGACCGATCCAGCTCGTCGCGCATTGCCCTCATTACTGCATCGTCCTCGGCGCGGGCCGAAGAAAGGCTGACGAGGAAGCAGCAAATGAGCGGCAGCCAGATTCGACGCGTTCCCATGGCTCCTGACAACTCTGAAGGCAATGGCCGCCTCAGAAAGGTGCCGGCAAGAAGGGAGCCTTTTCCTGCGACTTCTCCTTCTTTTGCACTTCGATCTGAGACACCAACACTGCCGGGGAGGAAGCAGACACAGGCACCAACCCAGACTCCGCGCCGCACAAACCATTGAATACGGCAACGTGGTCATCAGCGTTGATTAGCTTGCTGAAAGTTGTGAGCGGCGTGCCTATCAAGTCTACGCCCCGCACCAGTTCTTCCTTGCCGTCGGCATAAACTCGATAGACCATGATGGGCAGCACATTGAAAGCGTTGGGAATGGTCCGGCCCGTCAAGGTGAAGCCCCCTTCGATTTCCTCAAAATAGAGACCAAACGGTTTGTTTTGCCTCTTCACTTCATCGATCAGCATCCTCTTCAAGTCGGCGCGCGGTACCGGATTTTGGACCTCCACAATCAAATTGGATTGACGCGCCACCACCGGAAATCCCTGCTGTTTGCGACCATGGCCGTTCGAGTGCGGGAACCCTTCGATGGGCGACCGTGACATCAGGAAGCTCTTCAGGATTCCCTGATCGACAACCGTTACCCGCTCGGCGCGTACACCTTCATTGTCAAACGTGTAGGAGCCAACCAGATCGGTGCCAGCGACCTCAAGCGCCGTGGGGTCTGAGTAGACAGAAAAGCTTGCCGGCAGAATGGGCTGGCCCACCTTCTTCTTAAAGGTCTGCCCCTCCCCTTCGTTCTTCTGGCGGTGCCCCTCGACGCGGTGGCCGAAGACTTCATGAAAGAAGACGGCGCTGGCTCGCCCGGAGAGAATCGCCGGGCCCGTGTAGGGCTCAACAATGGGCGCGACGCGGAGCGCTTTCAGGTCGTTGATCATGCTGTCCACAGCCTTCAGAACCGTGTCGTCGTCGGGCAGATCCTCCGGACGGACGCCGAAATAGGACTCGTAACGCGGCAGCTCCATGCCGTCCTCGGCCTTAGTAAAAGCCGAGATGAAGATACGGTAATAAGGCTTCGAAACTTGGATCTCCGAGCCGTCGCTGTTCACGTACCAGCGAGTTTCAACATCAGCCAGGAATTCGGCGTTGGCTTCATAAATGTTGCCGTAGGCCGCGAAGGGAGCCGTGTACTTTCGAATCTTCTCTTCCCAGGCGTGGCGATCCGCCTGCATCACCGCGACCGCTTCGACGTACTTCTGGGCGGGCTCGCGCGAGAAGTCGTCGGACTTGTCTTCCGGCGCCGCCTGCACTCGTACGTTGGTCTTCACCTTGGTCAGCTGTTGCAGCGCGGTCCTGTACTTTTGATCGGTGTTGTACCAAATGAGGTTGCGAATAGCCAAAGGATCGTCTTCGATGGGCATCGCGATCATCGAGAACTGGTTCATCATGCCGCTCAAATCCGGTACGGCGCCGCGGATGGCATGTGTGTTGTCGAGACGGTAGTCACCAACCCGAAGGTTGATGTCAAGCTGGCGGCGATGATTCTCCTCGCTAGCGGTAATTTTGCCGAACGACCCGTTCACGCTGATCGTTTCGTCGTCCGTGATTTCGTAGCTGATGAAATAAGGTGGCGTGGGCTGGCTTTTGAAAGCGTCCATCGACCGGACCAACTCGGCCTTCATGGCCTGGAGCGGCGGCGAAGGTGCCGCATTCTGGGCGAGGGCCAAACGAACGCCGAACAGCATCGATGAGACGATAACGTAAGAAAGGATGGAACGCTCGACCATCTCTGCCCGCGACTCACTCACACTAATCTAGTCCAACAGGATACTGAAAAAACCTTCGATCATGTCATCCCGAGCGAAGCGAGGGATCTGCTTTTCGTCTGTTTTCAATGAGATAAGCAAATGCTTCTCCCGTTTGCGGGATCGGCATGACAGGCACGCTTTTTTCGGCAGTCTGCTAAACTAAGCTTCGGATATGATTTGCATTTCTCGCTTCTGGTGTTTCGGGCTCCTGTGCCTTCGCCCTTCCTGCCTACGCGAGGGCGGCGGGCTGCCCACGTGCAGCCGCGCCCGACGCTTCACTTCCTTGGAAGCGCGAAAGGCCTTGGGCTTGCGAGGTTTCCGCATCGGCACTTGCTCGGAGGGTCGGAAACACCGCCGCTTCCCGAGCGAGACGGGGTGAAGCAGCCTCACACGGAGGCTAACGCTTGGAGCCTCAACCAGGCTTGTATTCCGGCACCTTCTCGCCCGGCTGGAACAGCGCCGGCGGCGTCACGCCGAAGTGACGGGCCAACGCCCCTTGGATGGTAACGAGATCGCTCTTGGAAAAACCATCTCCGGAAGCTTCCACCTGGCCGTCGGGCGTAATGAGAACAAGAGTAGGAACGAATTCCACTCCATACTTCCGGGAAACCGGGTAGGGCTCCCGATCAATCAGCACGGGGAAAGTCAGTCCGAACTGCTTGGCGAACCTCTGGCTGTCGCGCGGGCTGTCCTGCGAAATGCCCACCACCAGCGCGCCGTTCGCGCCCAGTTGGGTGTACAGCCGTTCCAGGAAAGGGAAGGTGTATTGGCAGGTAGGGCACGAGACTTTGAAGAATGCCCCGAGCACTGGTCCCTTGGCCAGGAGGCTCTCGAGCGAATACGTTTCACCCTCCATGCTGGTGAGCTCAAAGGGTGGTGCCACTCTGCCCACCGCCACGGTCGACATCGCATCTCCTCTCGTCGCTCGAACCCTTGGCCGGCCGCATGCCGGGCGGGTGTTGGGCCTACGCCATCATTGTAGCAAATCTCAGTTATGAAACACCCGCGTCACCTAGCGACGCGTAAGCGTGAGCGCTCGGGCCGCTCCCTGCTTGGCCCTGGTCCCTGATAATTTCCAAACGAGCCTTATTTGCTCCAGCGAAGGTAACACGATATTTATTGTTAGGCCCTAGCTCCGGACTGTCGTGTTTCTTGTGGTGAATCGTCTCCAACGTCAAAATCTTGACGTCGAGCTTTGGTGAAAGCAATGGCAGCGTAAACTTCTCACCCAGGTGCCACTTCCCGTCAGCTCCACGCGATTGAAAGTAGAAGCCAATAGTACCGCCGATCTGACCCTGATTATCTCGGATGGTTAGCTCGACCGACGGGAGATCGTTTTCCTTTGCCCACGTTCCTTCTAAACCACGGTCGGCAGCGTATGCACCTACCGCTAGAAGCAGAAAGGCATTTAGAACACGGCCGGTCAAGTGGGTCACGACATGATTGTACTCGGTACCGAAAGGTTTGGGACGCATGGTTTAAGCACATTTAAACCCCGTCCCGGAAAGGGCCGTTTTCGAGACAACCGTTGTTACTTTAGTGTGGGCATTGGCCGTTCGAGAGTTCCCCGAATGAAGCGCGTATAGGGGATACGGCGCGCCTTTGCACGAGCCTTCACTGCTTCCAGCGGCGGCTTCGGCACGCGCATCTTAAGCTAAATCTGGTCGTCTTTTTCTCAGTCTAGTAGAGAACATCGAGTGCTGTCTGAAAGAAGTAGTGTTGAAATCCCACGAAGTGGAGGAAG
>DATJKY010000080.1:0-6105 GCA_035490955.1 Terriglobia bacterium
AACAACCGAGGGTGGAACGGCTGCACTCCACCTGTACCGTGCTGGGGCTCTTCGAAGAATGGCAAGTCGAAGTTGCGGAAGTGCAGTTCGCCCCAGGCGATACGCTGGTGCTTTACACTGACGGCGTCACGGAAGCCGCCAGGGCCGATGGGGAGCAGTTCGGCGAGCTCCGGCTACTGGAGACGCTTGGAGCCTGCTGCTCCTTCCCCGTTGCATCTCTGCTCGAGGCGATTGTTACCGCTGTTGAGCAGTTCAGCTCGAGCGAGCAACAGGATGACATTACGTTGGTCGTCGCGCGATGCGTCGGATAAGACGAAAAGTGACCCTGATCTAAGAGCTCCTGGCCACTCACACTGGCGCTGTTCCCACCGAGGAGAGGATCGGGCATATATGTGGTATCGCTGTTGGTTCTTTCCGAGAGCCAGCGGATTATGACGGAGCCCCTCGACCAGGCGAAGAAAGGCAGGACGGTGCTTTCTTAGAGGGTCGGAGCGGGGATGAGTCAGCACCAGGTCTGCAGCGTTAGCCGAACGCACAACTCGGCATATGCGGTGATCTCCAGTCAATCCAAAACCGGCGACGTGCTCACCGCAATGATCACGCTGAGCACGCAGGCTCTCGTCCCTCCGCAAATAGAGTTCTGCCGATGTCGTCGATTTGACCTACCGGAGCCCGAGTGGTATAGTCGACCCGTTTTCGGCAGGAGCGGGCCGTTGCACTGATTGTTCTCCCCCCTCGAGGCTGCCCCTGCAACCCGAGGGTCGTACGGGCGAGTCGCAAGCGGACCGCGACCCGCCAACAAAAGCCAAAGGGGGCACCGATGAAGTGCATAACGGTATTCGCCACCATCGGAATAATCTTCATTCTGACCGTCCCCTTGGCCAGAGCGCAAAACTCCATTCAGATTTATGGGGCCTGGCACTGCAGCAATGACTATTGCACCTGGGGCACAGTGCGCGGTATGACGGATTTCGATAACAAGAACCATTGGATGATCGATCGAGGCAACGGGCAGCCCTCCGTGAACCTCGTGGTGTTGAGTTTTGTTCGGCCCGACAAGCTGCTCAACCTCACCAATGATTCCCAGACCGTGAATGGCATACCGGTCGGCATGAACTCCGCTGTTGTGAACTACTTCACGAGCCACAAAGTTCGAGTCATGCTCTCGATTGGCGGCATCACCTACGTGAGCTATTGGGACCAGGCTCTCTCCACGAACCCCACCCAACTTGGAATCAACGCCGCCAATGCGGCCAAGAGTCTGGGCGTAGGCATTGAGATCGACTATGAGAACAACAGCAATCCGAACCTTACGGGACTGCAGAGCTTCATTACTGCTTACCGCTCGATTGAGCCCTACGATGCGACCGGCAGCGATCCCGCCGCTCGTTTGACCATCGACCTCGGCGCCGGAGACCGCTACCTGATTCCAATCGCTCAGACAGCGACCAGCGAATGGCTCACGACCTCAAATCCTGTGCTCGACTACGCGAACGCCATGGTGCCCAACAAGCAGCCCAGCGCTTCGGCTGCGGAGTCGAACTGGCTGGAACACGTGAACGGCGAGCCGCAATACAATCCTCCCATTCCGCCCTTGGCACCCGCCAAGTTTACCGGTAGCGTTTACCTGGTGACGGGCAAGAACCCGGCCCCGGAGTGTGTCAACTTCGGCCAATCCCTCGAAAGTAGCACCGGGAACTTTGTTCAGACCGTAGCACCCAACGGTGCAGGCACAACCCCTGGGATGCTCGGCTATATGTTTTGGGCGGCGGAGTGCCAAGGTACTCGTACCATCTGCACGACGCCCCCGAACACGTGCCAAGGAGGTGTGGGAGTAGGCGCCACCACCTACACAATCCCCATCCCGATGCCGCCGCTGCGACAGAACTGAATCGAGCCTGATAAGTAATTTGTGCATACCTCGGGCTTGGCGCTCGGGTTGAATGAGTTTGCCGGGTACCTCGCCGTCGGATTCACCGCCTGGATTACGGGTTATATTGCGTCAGTGTACGCTCTTCGTCCGCAGTCGTTCTACCTGGGCGTCGGCGTAGCGATAGCCGGGCTGTTGCTCTCGGCTTTCCTCGCTAAAGAAAGCATTCATTACGCCAGACCGGAGGCGAAGCTCCATCACTCCGCACGGTCCGAGGCGGTGGTCGGCAGCAAGGCTGTGTCTCCACGCCGCCCTTCTTTACGAGAGATCTTCGCCCTGGCCACGTGGAAAGACCGCGACCTGTTCTCGTGCAGTCATGCGGGACTGGTGAATAACCTCAACGACGGCATGTCGTGGGGCATTTAGCCGCTGTTCTTCTCCAGCCTCGGACTGGGCGTTGCGGCCATCGGCACCATCAAGGCCTTGTATCCGGCTGTTTGGGGGATTCTACAGGTGTTTACGCTGAGCGATCGTTGGGGTCGAAAATGGCTCATCGCCGGAGGGATGACTGTGCAGGCGGGAGGCATCTGGCTGACGGTGCAAGTTCCCGACTACCCCGCCTGGGTGGTGGGGGCGCTGCTGCAAGGGATCGGCAGGCGATGGTGTACCCTACGCTGGCGGGAATCAACGACGTTGCGCATCCTGAGTGGCGCGCCAGCACCATGGGGGTTTATCGTTTCTGGCGCGACCTGGGATACGCGATTGGCTCGCTGATCTCTGGTATCATGGCCGATCTGTTGGGAATGTGGGCCGCCATTCAGGTTGTGCCGGCCCTGACACTGATTTCCGGCCTGCAGGTAGCCATCAGGATGCAAGAAACCCTGGGCTCAAAACGGTTCGCTTTGCGTGTTCCAGTTCGCGACTGAGTTTGACTCTCGCCAACGGGAGGGCTAGAGATGAAAGACCAAAGCAAATCACTCGTTGCGAGCCTGCTCGCTACCGTCACGGCTCTGCTCCCTAGTCTTTGATGAGTGCTCGTGCTCTTCTCTGCCGGCGCAGGCTTGGCAGGGGGGAGCTTGGCTGTCAGGTTGACAGCCTACCGACCTTATCTCTTTCCTGTTTCGGTACTCGCTCTGGCGGCTGGATTCTATCTGGCCTATGCAAAGAGGCTGGGACCGCGGTGGAACCGAACGGTTCTTTGGATCGCCACTGTTCTGTCCGTTTTCTTGTGGTCCTTGCCCTACTTGATGCAGTGGCTATGATAATCCCGGTGGGCTAGGTCATGATGCCAAGAGGGTAGCGTTCAGGCGGGTCGAGAGCAAATACGAGTCGTGGTGCGAAACAGTCATGCCCCTCTACAGAGATCATGTCTATCCCCATCTCGTGAGCGCGCTGGGCGATCCGAAGCCCATCAAGGAGGTCCGCCAACGAGTCGTTCCACTTGCTCAGGGGAAGGTCCTCGAGATCGGCGTAGGTTCGGGCGTAAACTTCCCCCACTACGATCCTGCGAGAGTGAGTAAAGTCTATGCGCTTGAACCCAACCCGGGGATGATGCGGCTTGCGGAGGAGCAAAGGCGTCGGGTGGAGCTGGACATTGAGTTCCTGGGCCTGCCGGGTGAACGTATCCCGTTGGAGGACAGTGCTGTCGATACAGTTGTCAGCACATTCACGTTGTGCACGATTCCTGGAGTGCTGGAGGCCATTCGAGGTATGGCACGTGTCTTGAGGTCAGGCGGCAAGTTGATTTTCTTTGAGCACGGCCTCTCACCTGACCCTCGAGTGCAGCGCTGGCAGCGCTGGTCAGAGCCGATTCCTCGCTTCGTGTTTGAAGGTTGTCACGTGACAAGGGACATTCCGACTCTTATCGTGCAAGGCGGCTTCCAGATCGACGACATGGACGCAGCATATCTCGCTTCGTTCCCGAAATCCTGGTTATATTGTTGGTGGGGCACTGCGGGCCTGCAAGCACGATAGGCATAAAATAATCCAAAGAGAGGAACCGCTGAAAGGAATAAATAGCATGATGAACTGCGGCCGACATACGCCCGCATTCCTGGGAAGCGCTGCGACATTGTCTCTTGCCTTCGCGGCGGGCGTGCGGTGGACACATACTAATCGACCAGAAGTCACGTTGATGCGAACTCCGGGCGGCGGCATCCAGCCCCAAGTGGCGGTGGACCGCAAAGGTGTTTTGCACCTGATCTATTTCAGTGGCGACCCCAGCGCGGGAGACATCTATTACGTGCGCAAAGCGGCGGGCGCGCCGGGGTTTTCAAACCCACTCCGGGTGAACAGCGTGCCGGCCAGTGCCATTGCCGTGGGCAGCGTGCGCGGCCCCCAGCTTGCCCTCGGCAAGGGCGGGCGCGTTCATGTGGCATGGATGGGTGCGCACCCCATGGGTTCGAAGAAAACCGTGCCCATGCTCTACACACGACTCAATGATCCGGGCACAGCCTTTGAGCCCGAGCGCAACGTCCTGCAGTTTGCAGCTGGGCTCGACGGAGGCGCTTCAGTGGCCGCCGATAACTTCAGCAACGTCTACGTGGTATGGCATGCCAACCCGGAGAACAACGGCGAAGCTAACCGGCGCGTGTGGATGGCGCACTCGAGCGACGATGGCAAAACCTTCTCCCGTGAGGTGGCTGTCGATCCGGAAATAAGGCAAGGAGTCGAGGAGGAACCCACGGGCGCCTGCGGTTGCTGTGGGATGCGGGCCTTCGCCGACGAGAACGGAGCGGTTTATATTCTGTATCGTGCGGCGACCGAACAGGTCCACCGTGACATGGTTCTGTTAGTGTCACGTGACCGCGGCAGGCACTTTGTTGCCGGTCGCGTCGCGAAATGGGATCTCAACGCCTGCCCCATGACTACAGACTCTATCAGCCAAGTCGGGCCTAAAGTCCTGATCGCATGGGAAACCGCTGGCCAAGTCTTTTATGCCGATGTCGTGCCCGGCACAGAGGGAGTGTCCGAACCGGTTGCCGCGCCTGGTTCCGGATCTGACCGCAAGCACCCCGTTGTAACCGGAAACTCACGCGGCGAAACGCTCCTTGCCTGGACAAGCGGTACAGCCTGGCAGCGCGGTGGGTCGCTGGAATGGCAGGTGTTCGACCAGTCGGGACGCCCGACCGATGCGAAAGGCACGGCGCCCGGAGTGCCGGTTTGGGGGCTCATCACCGCTTACACGCAGCCTGACGGAAGCTTTACCGTCATCTATTGAGTGCTGTTCCCCTGTTTTCCTCTTCCCGACATTCCTCTTCCCGACACTTGACTTGAAACGAAACGCGGGTTACCTTTCATCTGTGCGGCGACACGTGCGCAGCTTTGCCAAGTTGGTGACTTTGGCATTTGGTTTATCGGCCTTTGCCCCCTTCCTCTTGTGCGGCGGTGGTTTTCCTACAAAGGCGGAGGCGTCCGCCTGCTGCCGCGCCATGCAGTTCAAGTGTCACAAGATCGATGGTGAGAGCGCATGTTGTAAGCACCAAAGCGTAGCTCCCGTACAACCCGCGATTTCTTCGGCTTCGCAGGTTGCACCGCCGCAGCCCCTTGCGACAGTTGACGTGTTGCCGATCGCTGTCACGGGCAGCTTGCTTGCAGGTCAATTCGGCGACCGGCTGTTTGACTTGTTCCCTGCACACTCTCCACCTGGTAGCGTTCCGCTCTTTCTTTTCCATTCAACTTTCCTGATCTAGTTCTTCCCGCCTGACGATTGCCTGGTCATGTGCCGTCGTGTCGCTCAAAATCGGCACACGTGCACAGTTCACTTGAATTCCATTTCGGGCCTGCTCTGAGCTTGGTGTTTTCTCGGTTCAGTGAACGTTCGCAAGGTGTGCCAGAGCAGGATCAGGAGCTTTGGGAGAAATCCAATATGCGTGGCCCCACTTCGGGTTGCATCTGCAGTCTTTCCCTGTTGCTGAGCTTTTGCCTCAGCTTTTCCATTCCGACTCCGTCTGCGTCCGAAGGCGTCTCGTCGGGGCAAACGGGATCGTTGAGCTGGCAGGCAAAAGCGCGGCTCCGACATCGGCTGACGTCGACACACGGAGATCTGGTGGTTGATGGCCAGGGCGTGGAGTTCCGTCCTACGAAGGGTTCAACTCTGCGCTGGTCCTTCGTCGAGATCAGGACCATCGATCTTGTCTCGCCAGGGCATCTTTCATTGGTCAGCTACTCAAACCGCCACTGGCATTGGCCCGGCGATAGAGAATTTCACTTCGAACTGAGCACCCCGATGCCCC
>DATJKY010000081.1:0-14519 GCA_035490955.1 Terriglobia bacterium
TCGCGCGGTAAAGCGGCATGCAGATTCTCTCCACGGTTGATCTCACCAAGTCTTACAAGGGACGCAAGATCGTCGATGGCATTAGTCTAAGAATCGGTCAGGGAGAGGTGGTAGGGCTGCTTGGGCCCAACGGAGCGGGAAAGACTACCACCTTCTATATTATTGTGGGCTTGGTGAGCCCGGAGGCGGGCCAGATCCTCCTGGACGGGGTTGACATCTCCGGCTTTCCTATGTACGTCCGCGCCCGGAATGGCATCAGCTATCTTCCCCAGGAGCCCTCCATTTTCCGCAAACTCACGGTGGAAGAGAATGTTATGGCGGTACTGGAGACGTTGCCTTTGTCGGCTCACCAGCGGCGGGAGCGCCTCGAGGAGGTGGTGGAAGAGTTAGGCCTCCAGCAAGTGCGACGCAGCTATGGGTACATGCTGTCGGGGGGGGAACGACGGCGAGTTGAGATCGCCCGATCATTGGTTATTTCCCCCTCGTTCGTCCTTTTGGACGAACCTTTCTCGGGCATTGACCCGCTCACTGTACTCGACATCCAGAAGATCATTCTCCAGCTCCGGGCCGCCGGGATCGGGGTACTGCTGACCGACCACAACGTGCGTGAAACCTTGCAGGTGACCGATAAGGCCTATATCATCAACAGAGGACAAATATTCCGGGCCGGAACACCGGAGGAGTTGGGGAACGACGCGGAGGTCAAAAGGATTTACTTGGGGGACAATTTCCGGCTGGCAATCTGATGAGTGAACCGCAACCCAGAATCGCACTCAACCTCAAGATTGCGCAAAAGCAGATCTTGACGCCAGGGCTTGTGCAGATGGTGACGGTCCTGGCGCTAAACAAGCTTGAGCTGCGCGAAATGATCAACCAGGAGATGGTTGCCAACCCCGTGCTGGAGGAGATCTCCGAAGTGGTTCCTTCCCTGGAGGAAGTCCAGCAGAAGACTGAGGCGGAGAAGGCTATCGTTCCCGCTAATGGTCCTGAAACGCACTCAGAGAATAATCACGATCCCTTTGACGAGGTGGATTACGGGTCGTACTTCAATGACTACCTGGACCCCGGCTACAAATCTCCCGCTGCTGAGGTTATCGAGAAGCCTTCCTTTGAGAATTTCCTTTCCAAACCCGCTTCGCTGGCCGATCACCTGGAGTGGCAATTAAGCTTATCGGTTTGTTCCGCCGTGGTCGAAGAAGCCGCCACCTCCATCATCGGAAATCTGAACGAGGACGGGTATCTAACCGCAACTCTGGAGGAAATCGCCCAAACAGGAGGCCACCGGCTGGAGGACGTTGCGGAGGCACTGAGGCTGGTTCAGGAGTTTGATCCGTTAGGGGTGGCGGCACGGGACGTGCGCGAATGCATCCTGATTCAGTTGCGCACTCTGTCACCCTCTGAGACGCTCGCCGTTCAGATTGTCTCTGAACATCTGAAGGAATTACAGAGCAGACAGTACAAGGAAATTGCTCGCGCGCTTGATCGTCCCTTGCAAGCTGTGGAGCGCTGTGTACAGATGATCCGCAGCCTGGATCCTCGCCCTGGCCAGCGTTACAACAGCACACAGCCCCGCCTGATCGAGCCTGACGTTGCCATTGTCAAAATGGATGACCGGTATCAGGTGCTTATGAATGAGGACGGGGTGCCGCAGTTGCGGCTAAGCCATCAGTACCGTCGCCTGCTAGAGCAAAGCGGTACGAGCCGGGACGTGCGCTCCTATGTTAGGGAGCGGTTTAATTCTGCGATGCAGCTCCTCAAGAATATTGAACAGCGCAAGCAGACCATCCTCCGCGTCTGTGAGGCCATTATCCGTCGACAGACGGAGTTTCTGGACAAAGGCCTCGACTATCTGCGCCCGATGATGATCAAAGATGTAGCGCACGAAGTCGGCGTTCACCCCTCTACCGTGAGCCGGGCCGTGGCCAACAAGTATGCGTATACACCTCAAGGCGTCTACGAGCTTCGATATTTCTTCTCTGAGGCCGTTCAGGGACCCTCAGGAGGATCAACCTCCCTGATTAACCTGAAACGAATCGTCAGTAAAATGATCGAGGAGGAGGATTCAGCCAAGCCTCTGACGGATGAACAGATTACCCAACACCTGCGCGAGAAGGGCATTCTTGTAACTCGCCGGACGGTGGCCAAGTACCGTGAGGATATGCGGATTCCTAGCACCCACCAGCGCCGGAAGAGAGACTGAAACCCACTCCTATGCCTCCCCTCGAAATCTCGGAGGTTCAACATGCAGATCGATTATACCGGTCGGCAGATGGAAGTCAGTGCGGACCTGCGGCAGCACACAGAGGAGCGTCTCCGAAAACTTACACGCCTTTTGCGTGACCGATACTCGGCTCACGTAATCTTAACCGCTGAAAGACACCTTCGCATTGTTGAGATCACGCTAAAGTTTCGCAACCACACCCTGGTAGGCGTGGGCGAAACGGCCGACGCGCGAAGCTCCGTTAACAGCGCGCTGGATAAGCTCGAACGGCAGGCCGTGAGGTTGCTGGAGAGACGCCGCACCCGCAAGCGACGCCCCAAACCGACTTCGGCAATCCTTCTCAATATTCTGGGGGCGGAGCGTGTGGACCACGAGGAGCACCGGCTCCTGGAGACCGAAAGGATGCCGATCAAGCCTCAGGCCGTCGAAGAAGCGATTGAGTCCTTAGACCAGTCGAAGAGCGGGCTGGTGGTGTTTCGCAACCTGGAGACGGAACGGGTGAACATCATCTACCGGCGTCCGGATGGAAATCTCGCCCTCATCGAGCCGGAGTCATAGCAGGGGTTCGGTGTTAGGTGCTAGGTGTCAGGGTTGGGTGTTAGCCGCCGGGTCTCAAACCCCTAACACCGAACCGAAACCCAAATTCCACAGGTCACACTTGGGACGCCTAACACCTAGCACCTAGCACCCGACACCTGCCGTATGAAGACCGTCCGCCCCCACAAGGCGTTCCAACAACTCGTCCTCATTACCGGGCTGAGCGGTTCGGGCAAGGCTTCAGCCCTCAAGGCCTTCGAGGATCTGGGTTTCTATTGCATTGACAATCTGCCCGTCGATCTCATCCCCAGGTTTGTCGAGCTTTGTCAGCGGGGAGGCGATATTGGGCGGGCCGCCGTCGTGGCCGACATCCGTGGAGGCGAAGCCCTCAGCCAGCTCCCAGCAGTCTACCAGCATTTGGCGGAACGCCATCCCAAACCCAATCTGGTTTTCATGGAGGCTTCAGACGAAGCGCTGATCCGGCGCTTCAAGGAAACGCGCCGACCGCATCCTCTCGGAGCCGACCTACCGGTTCGGGAAGGGATCCGTTTGGAGCGGGAACTGCTCAAGCCTATGCGGCAGCTTGCCGATGCGGTCCTCTCGACGACGCGGATGAATGTGCACGAACTGCGTGACTTCATCCACTCTCGGTTTGGAGGTCGGGAGAAGCGACGCATGATGCTAATCTCCGTTGTGTCCTTTGGATTCCGCTTTGGCGTGCCTACGGACTCGGACTTGGTTTTTGACGTCCGCTTCCTCCCCAACCCTAACTTTCAGCCGCGGTTGAAGGGCAAGACCGGTCGAGACCGCGCGGTGCAACGTTTTGTCGAATCCCACTCACAGACCCAGGAGTTTATACGGCGCATCACCGAGCTTCTGTTCTTTCTTCTGCCTAACTACGTGCGAGAGGGCAAGAGCTACCTAACCATCGCGGTTGGCTGTACCGGCGGCCGGCATCGGTCTGTGGCGTTAGCAGAGCGAATCGCCCGGAATCTCAACGGCGAGGGTTATAAGACCCGAGTTTCCCATCGCGATATTGAGAAGGCTTCAGGGTAGTTCACGCGAACTGAAAATAGAGCACGTACGAGATTCCTGCTGCAGGATCTCCAGAAACAACGTTAGTAAGTCCAGTTGTTTCTGATACATAGGCGACCTAAGGGCTGCTGTGGCTGCTCGGAGTAGCGTGCGGCGGAGTTATTCGCCTGCCTGCCGGCTCAACAAGGGTCAGGACATTCGCTCTTGCCACCATTGCTGACAAATAGGCACTTGATCAGAGTTGGTGGGCGCGAGCCGAGCTTCGCCTTGCACATTCGCTTGACGGCGCGTTGCTCCAGAACATAACATAGTCTCATCAGTAGAGGCGGGCCCTAAAGCGTCCTGCCATGTCGGGCCTGCGCGGCGTAGGCTCGGACGCCGCCTAGGCGGGGTGAGGGCTTCGGTGTAGGGCTGTCACTTCGTTATTCGAGTCAGGTTCCCGTGTCAGGTCAAGGGTCCGTGGTTCGTTTTTTCCCCGAGTGGGATTCCGAAATGGTACAGGTTCAACGGCTGCTCGCTTTTGTAAGGCCTTACACGTTGCGATTCCTAGCTGCCTTTCTGCTGATGGCAGTGGTGGGAGCTTGCGAGGCTCTGACCGCCCTGCTCATCAGACCCATCGTCGATGGTGTGCTAGCGCCTGGTAGCACCGCTGGCCCAGTTCTGCTGTTTAAACTCCCCCTCGGCGGACGCAGTGTCTTCTTACAGAACTTCCTTCCGCGCCACCTGCATAATGTTTGGACGGTGGTGGCCGTGGCCATCATCGGAGTGACCCTCATTAAGGGGTTAGCAGAGTTCTTTGCCACTTATTTCGTAAATTACGTAGGCCAGTCAGTCGTGAGGGACCTGCGTAATCTGCTTTACGCCCGCATCATCGGACAGGGCTTGGCTTTCTTCACCCGGAATCCCACTGGTAAGCTGATGTCGGCGGTGACCAGTGACATCGAAAAGGTTCAAAATGCCGTGTCGCAGGTCTCCGCGGACATGCTGAAGGAGAGCTTCACACTCGTCGGCCTTCTGGCAGTGGTGTTTTATCTGGATTGGCGGCTGGCGCTGGCTTCCCTCCTCCTAATACCGTTCATTGTTTTTCCATCCTCTTCGATTGGACGTTACATCCGGATCTCGAGCCGTTTCAGCCAGGACAAGATGGCCGAGCTCAACCACATCCTGCAGGAAACGTTCAGCGGCATCCGCATTGTGAAAGCTTTCGGCATGGAACGCTTCGAGACAACCAAGTTCAAGGCGGCCACACGGCGGCTTTTGAAGGTGAACCTCCGGTGGGTGCGGGCGCATGCTCTGACCTCCCCGCTGATGGAGACGCTGGGCGCAGTGGTGATTGCAGGATTATTGCTCTACGCGCGCAACGAAATCGCTCACAACGGCCAGACCACCGGTGGCTTCTTCGCTTTCCTCTATGCGCTCATCAAGATGTATGAACCCATCAAGCGGCTGACGGGCGTGAACAACGCTTTCCAGCAGGCCATGGGAGCTTCCGAACAGGTCTTCCGCTACCTGGACGTCCATTCCGAAGTCGCGGAGAAGCCAGAGGCTACCCTCTTGGCCCCCTTCCAATATGGCATTGTCTTCGACAGTGTCGATTTCGAATACGAAGGCGGGGTACCCCTATTGCGTAACGTGAACTTGCGCATCCGGAAGGGCGAAGTGATAGCGATCGTTGGCTCAAGTGGCGCCGGTAAGAGCACCCTAGCCAACTTGATTCCGAGGTTCTTCGACGTCACCCGGGGGCGCATTTTGATCGATGGTCACGACCTCCGCGACCTACAATTAAGCTCGCTTCGGGCCCAGATCGGGATGGTGACCCAGGAGACAATCCTTTTTCATGATACCGTGTTTAATAACATCTGCTATGGCTACACCTCGCAGAGCGAGGAGCGGGTGGAGGAAGCGGCCCGAGCTGCTTTGGCGCACGACTTCATCATGGAGATGCGGCAGGGCTACCAGAGCATCATCGGCGAGCGAGGACAGCGGCTCTCCGGCGGCCAGCGCCAGCGCATCGCTATTGCCCGGGCCCTGTTGAAGAATCCTCCATTGCTCATACTGGACGAGGCGACCTCCGAGCTAGATACCGAGTCAGAGTTGCTGGTTCAAAGGGCTTTAAGCAACCTGATGGTCGGCCGGACTGTTTTGGTGATCGCGCACCGGCTTTCCACGGTCCGTCGCGCCGACCGCATTGTGGTTCTCCATCGGGGGACAGTTTCGGAAATGGGAACCCACGAGGACCTGGTGAACCGGGGAGGCATCTATCAGCGGCTCCACGATCTCCAGTTTGTGGATGCCGAACCTTAGGAACATCAGCTGTTCTGAGAATGATTCGAAGCATGACAGGGTATAGCAGCGTCGGGAGCGAGGAAGGGGATTTCTCGCTCTCCGTGAACCTGAAGAGCACCAATCACCGCTTCCTCGACCTGCAAGTGCGTATCCCTAGTGCCCTGGAATCATTGGAGCCGCACCTGCGTCGGCTGGTGAAGGATCAAATTGCACGGGGCCACGTGGACGTCACCGTGACTTTGGAATGGACTACCCCGTGCGAACTCCACCTGGACCGCAGACTCCTGGAGGCTTACGCCTCCGCTTGCCGGCAATTACGCAATGAGTTCGGGATGCTCGCGGAGCCGGATCCCGTGGCGCTGCTCAGGATTCCCGGCGTGGTGGCAGGAAGCAGCGTGGACATCTCCCCGCTCGGGTTGGAGCGACTCCAGCGGGCTATGGAGCGTGTAGCCAGCGAGGCCCTGGTGCGTCTAAATGAAATGCGCGCAGGGGAAGGGGCGGCGTTGGAGCGCGACCTATGCACCCGACTGGAGAAACTCGAACGGCTGGTGGAGAGCATCGGTGAACTGGCACAGAACATGAGTCCGGTGTTCCAACGGCGCCTGGAGAAGCGCGTGCGCGACATGCTGAGCAACATCGACGTGGACGCCTCGCGCTTGGCACAGGAGGCAGTTTTCCTGGCTTCGCGCGCCGACATCGCGGAGGAAGTGACGCGCTTCCGGAGCCACGTGGAGCAGGCCCAACGCCTCCTTCGGGAGAGCTCGGAGGTGGGCAAGAAGCTTGACTTCCTGCTGCAGGAGATGAATCGGGAGGCGAACACTCTGCTCTCCAAGACCGGCGACGTTCCCGATTTCGGCCTTCAGATCGCTCGCCAAGCAATCGAGATGAAGACGGAGATCGAAAAGTTGCGCGAGCAGGCACAGAACATTGAATGAGACGCTTGAGCAGGGCGACAGGCCCGGGAACCTGGCCGAGGGGCGGCAACATTATCGTGATTTCGGCCCCTTCCGGGACGGGGAAGTCTACGGTGGTGAAACGAATGGTGGCGTCGGTCGCCGGCCTGGGTTTTGCTATTTCCCATACCACCCGGCCGCCCCGCTCTGGAGAACAGAATGGACGGGAGTACTTCTTCACCAGCGCGGCGCGCTTCAAACGCATGGTTGCCGCCGGAGATTTCGTGGAGTGGGCCAAGGTGTACGGCCACCTTTACGGTACCACGTGGAACCAGTTACACCATGTTCTGGAAGGTGGGAAAGATGTCGTCCTCGACATAGACGTACAGGGCCACGCCCAGGTGCGTCGCCGCCTGCCCGAAGCGCTGAGCATTTTCTTGCTGCCACCTTCCTTTCCCGAACTGGCGCGGCGCCTGCGCCGCCGGCATTCAGATCCTGCTGACATGATCGCAAGCCGGTTGGCGATGGCTCGGAAGGAGATAAGCCACTGGTCCGACTATGACTACCTGATTGTCAATGACAGGATCCCATCGGCTGTTCAGGCTGCAAAGACTGTCGTTCTGGCTGCGCGGTTTCGGCGGCAGAACCAGCGGGGGCTCGTTGGGGATATTTGCAGGACTTTTGGAGGGTAGATCGAATGGACGTACCGCAAGGTGTGGACAGTAAGTTTCGCCTTATTTTGGTCGCGGCCAAGCGGGCCCGGCAATTGCAGTCCGGAGCTAGGCCTTTGGTTCAGGCTCCGTCCAGGAAGGCGACCAAAGTTGCGCAGTTGGAGCTCGGCGCCGGCTTGGTGCCCTTTGAAGTTCAACCGCTGCTCGCAGATTACGACGGTGGGTCGACGAGAAAGAAGTAGCAGTCAAGAAAACCTGGGTTCATATGAGAGTGGCACTCGGAGTCACCGGTGGGGTCGCGGCTTACAAAGCCGCTGAACTGGTGCGATTGCTGCAGGAAAAAGGCCTGGACGTCCAGGTGGTGATGACCCGTAGCGCGCGCGAGTTCGTCACGCCGCTCACATTCGCGGCGCTTTCCGGCCGGAAGGTCATCACCGAGTTGTTCGGAGGAGAGCCGAACCTGGAGAGCGCCATCGAGCACATCGCCGTGGCCCAATCCATTGACGCCTTGGTGATCGCTCCGGCAACGGCCGACGTCATCGCCAGGATCGCCCACGGGATCGCGGACGACTTCCTGACCACGCTGGTCCTCGCCAGCACGGTGCCTCTCATCATAGCCCCGGCTATGAATGTGAACATGTGGGAAAATACCACCACCCAACAGAACTTGCAGACGCTGCGTGCGCGCGGCGCGCAAGTGATCGATCCGGATGAGGGTTATCTAGCCTGCGGGATGACGGGTTCCGGACGCCTGGCGTCGGTTGAGTCGATTACCAGAGTTGTCCTCGAGACCCTTGGCATTCGGGAAGATCTCCAGGGTGAAACTGTGCTGGTCACCGCCGGAGGAACTGAGGAGCCTCTGGACGCCGTGCGCTATATCGGCAATCGCTCCTCGGGCAAGATGGGCTACGCTCTCGCCGAGGCTAGTCGGCGGCGAGGCGCACGCGTCCTTCTGGTGACCGGACCCACTGCCCTCGAAGCTCCCCGCGGAGTGGTCGTCGAACGGGTTCGCACCGCTGAAGAGATGGGGGAGAAAGTCCAAAGCCATCTTGGCGAAACGAGCGTGGTCCTCATGGCAGCCGCAGTTGCTGACTTCCGACCGACGGAAGTCCGGCCGCAAAAGATCAAAAAGGAGCAAGGCCCGCCAACTTTAAGACTGGAGCCTACGCGCGACATCCTTTCGGAAATCGCCAGGCGCCGCCGCCCGGACCAGATCGTGGTCGGGTTCGCGGCCGAAACCGACCATGTGGTCGAAAATGCCACCGCCAAACTGCAAACGAAGCGCCTAGACCTCGTCGTGGCTAATGATGTAACCCAGGAGGGCGCGGGGTTCGAGACCGACACGAATATTGTAACCATTCTGTTTGCCGATGGCCGCCGTAAGCCTCTTGAGAGGATGAGCAAGCTGGATGTGGCCCACCGGCTGCTGGACGAGGTCGTCGGACTAAGGGAGGCAAGATCAGGGACCACGGCGTCGAGATCCAGGGGAACACCTTGAAAACAACCGGACCACGCTTCGACTTCGCTCGGCGTCCTTCCTTCGGCTTCGCCCAGGGACAGTGAGCAAAGTCGAAGCGTGAGCGATCCTGCAGTGGCGGGACAGCCGGGTGAGGGGGTTCCCTTCGTTCCCAGGCCTTGGCCCCGATTCCAATGGATGACCGTCTCAAGGAGGAGATCGGTGCCTGGCTTGAGTTCTTCCGCGAACTCGGCATCGAGGACTTCTACCGTCGAGAACCCGGCACGTTTTCAAAACTCCAAATGCGAACTCCAAGTGCCGAACCCCGAATGCCCGCGCCCCAAGGACTCAGCTTTCATACCTCACCAGCGGTAGTGCAAAATCTAAAATCGCCCGCCCAAAATCTCAGTTTGTTTGAGGCCCCACCCGTGGTGCGTGGCCGCGAAACCCTTGACCAGGTTCGCGCAGACCTGGGTGACTGCCAGCGCTGCAAGCTGGCCAAGGGGCGCATGCACATCGTGTTTGGCCAGGGCCATCCGCATGCCGAGTTGGTTTTTATCGGGGAGGGTCCTGGTGCGGATGAAGACGAGCAAGGGCTGCCTTTTGTCGGCCGAGCTGGCCAACTTCTGAACCGCATGCTGGAATCGGTGGGAATCAAGCGCGAAGATGTCTACATCTGCAACGTGGTCAAATGCCGCCCGCCCGGCAACCGCACCCCCGAGAAGGACGAAGTCGACGCCTGTTCCCCCTTCCTGTTTCGTCAGCTTGAAGCGATTCAGCCGCGCCTGATTTGTTGCCTGGGAGCGCCAGCGGTACGCACTGTGCTGGGTCTCAAGGAAGGCATGCTGAAGATCAGAGGACGCTTCTACGACTACGGAGCCGCCAAGGCCATGGCCACGGTACACCCGGCCTACGTGCTGCGCAACCCGCGCGAGGAGAAAATACTTCGGGAGGATTTCGAGAAGATCCGCGAGTTTCTGAGACAACCTCGAGTATGAACCATCTGCGCTCCCACGGCGTTAGTCGAAATAGCATGGTTCGAAATCTTCTGGCGGCTCTCGGGATGATTCTTTGTGTACCACTCGTCGCTGCAGCACAAGGGACGGCGGCTCCGCCCATTCGCTATCTCCCCGAGCTCAAGCTCTGGGTTCTCGAAACCGAACGCACGTCCTACGTAGTGGGTGTAAATGAACTGAATGAGCTTCAGCAAGTTTACTGGGGAGCGAAGATCACCCACGACCAAGACCTGGCGGCCGCCCATTCCGGCCGGGAGCACGCATCCTTCGATTCCAGCGAGACCATGACAGCCATCGAATACCCGGGCTGGGGCGGCAAGCAATACAACGATCCGTGCCTGAAAGTGACGCTGGCCGATGGTGTGCGCGACCTCGTTCTGAAATACGTCTCCTACGAAAACCACGGCGACGAGCTTATGATCCGTCTGAAAGATATTCGGTATGACCTGTTCGTGAATCTGCCGTATCGGGTCTTTGCCAGGGAAGACATCATCCGCAAGCAGGCAGTCATTGAGAACCGCACAGCGCAGGTGGTAACGGTCGAGAGCGCGCAGTCCGGCGTGTGGCATGTGCCGCAAGGCGACGGCTATCGGCTCAGCTACCTAGCGGGTCGCTGGGCGGGTGAAACGCAACTGATTCGCGAACCCATTCACCAAGGCAAAGTGGTGTTGGAGAGCCGGCGCGGCAATACGAGCCACCAGTTGAACCCGTGGTTTGCGCTCGACTACCAAGGCGAGGCTGACGAGCAGCATGGCCGGGTGTGGTTTGGGGCACTCGGTTGGAGTGGCAACTGGAAGCTGGCAATAGAAGAAACACCCGGCCGGCAGGTGCGTGTTGTGGGCGGTTACAACGATTTTGACTTTGCCTACCCCTTGAAGCCCGGCGATAGCCTGAAGACTCCGCCTTACTATGGGGGTTTCAGCGGCCACGGATTCGGCGAGGCTTCCCGGCTGATGCATCGGTTCGAACGGGACGAGATCCTCCCCGACCGTGCTAATCCGCGCCTCCGGCCCGTGCTCTACAACTCCTGGGAAGCGACGGAGTTCAATGTGAATGAGGCGGGGCAAAAAGCTCTGGCCGAGAAGGCGGCCCGCATCGGCGTGGAACTGTTCGTGATGGACGATGGTTGGTTTGGCCAGCGCAATAACGACCGCGCAGGCCTCGGCGACTGGCAGGTGAACCCGCAGAAGTTTCCCAACGGCTTGACGCCTCTCATCAGCTACGTCAACGGCTTGGGCATGGATTTCGGCTTGTGGTTCGAGCCCGAGATGGTGAACCCTGACAGCGACCTGTACCGCAGTCATCCCGACTGGGTGATGAATTTTCCAGGACGCCCGCGCAGCGAGTCGCGCAACCAGTTGATCTTAAATATGGCGCGCGATGACGTAAAGGAGTACATTTTCGCCGCGCTCGATAAGATGCTCACGGAAAACAACATCAAGTTCATCAAGTGGGATATGAACCGACATTTCTCCGAACCCGGCTGGCCGGAGGTGCCGGTGGCGGAGCAGAAAGCGATCTGGGTGAAGTACGTGAACCATGTCTACGAGATCATCGACCGGCTCCGTGCCAAGCACCCGTCTCTCGAGATCGAATCCTGCTCCGGAGGCGGTGGGCGCGTCGACCTGGGTATCCTCGAGCGCGTCAACGAAGTGTGGACCTCTGACAACACCGAGGCCTTCGACCGGCTCCGCATCCAGGAAGGCTTCAGCTTCGCCTATGTGCCCAAAGTAATGATGGACTGGGTCACGGACGTTCCCAACCAGAATGGCCGCAGCACACCGCTCAAGTTCCGCTTTCTCGTTGCGATGCAGGGGTCCCTGGGCATCGGGTCAAATCTCAACAAGTGGTCGGAGGAAGACCTTGCCCTGGCTACAAGAATGGTGGCCTTCTACAAGAGCGTCCGCAAGACCGTGCAGGAGGGGAATCTTTATCGGCTCTTTTCGCCGCGAGAGAACAACATTACGGCAAACGAGTACGTCGCGCCCAACGGCAAGCAGGGCGTGGTGTTCGCCTTCTTCCACTCCCAGCAATATCTGCGCCCAGCGCCCACTGTCTACCTTCGGGGCCTGGACGAAAATGCGCTCTACCGCCTCAGGCCGATTGACGACAAGCTTGTGGAGAAGCAGGAAGTGGTGAGCGGTTCGTTTCTCATGAACCACGGCTTGAACTTCAAATTGACAGGAGACTTCGACAGCACGGCAGTGTCGATGGAGCCACTTCCGTAGTCTGTCACGTCGCTTTGCGACATCCGCAAAGCATGAAAATGGGGGCTTCCGCCGAAGAAAGGCTCCTACTGAAAACGCAGCGCTTAGCCCCTATTTTCAGGGCAGGTGGTCTCGACAAGGACAGCTCTTGTCTGGGTATGAGCGAGTTTTCCTGCAGCGCATGCGTTTCATGACCCACGAGGCAACAGGCGGCGGTTCGACCGGTCGTAGCATTCCGCCACCGCCTGCGGCGACCTGCGCCAGCACATGAAGACGCGTCCGATTGCTGACCGGAGGAAAAATTTTACATTTGGCCCCTTGCAATTATCTTTCCTTAAAGATATAATTAGTTGTTTTCGACGGCTGGCGTAGCTCAGCTGGTAGAGCATCTGATTTGTAATCAGAGGGTCGGGGGTTCGAATCCCTTCGCCAGCTCCAGATGAGACGAGCGCAGCCGTGGACTCGGCTTTCGGTGAGGGAGGCCTGGACCGAGTACGGGAATCGGACAATTCAAGCTTCGTATATAAACCTGTGCGGGTGATGATGTGCCCCGCGCCAACGGTGGATTAGAGTCCCTGACCCCAAGCGAAGGGCGTTGCGTGGTAGGCGGCACGCACCCTCCGTCCTGTCTGTGAAGAGCAGATTCGGACAGGTGGCTGAGCGGTCAAAAGCAGCAGACTGTAAATCTGCCGGCCCATGCGGTCTACGGAGGTTCGAATCCTCCCCTGTCCACCAGGCTAGAAACTGGAAATTAGAAACTGGTAAATGGAAAATCGAGAGACGAGCTGGCTCTCAGGTCCGCCTCGGCTAGTTCTGATTTCTAGTTTCTAATTTCCAGCTTCCAAGTTGGGGGCGGGAGTAACTCAGTGGTAGAGTCACAGCCTTCCAAGCTGTTGGTCGCGGGTTCGATTCCCGTCTCCCGCTCCAGAGAGCAGTGATCAGTGACGAGTGACAAGTGACGAGCAGTTAGGCGACGCGAGCGCGCGGTGGTCCGGCGCGAGTTTTTTTGCTCGTCACTCGCCACTAGCCATTCGTCACTGCTTTTAGGGGGCCGATGTAGCTCAGTTGGTAGAGCACGTCCTTGGTAAGGACGGGGTCAGCGGTTCAATTCCGCTCATCGGCTCCAGAATTTAGTAGGTGGTGGACATTAGTCATAGACTCACAGCCTTCCAAGCTGCTCAGAGTTGGGTTCCGGCCAAGCGTTGCCGACAAGCTGCCGATGAGCGATGGAAGGATGCCCAGTCTCTTCACGACCACAGAAGGTTTGAAGGCGCCACCTACCCGTGCGGTTACGTTTTGGAGTGCTTCCTGAAGTTCGCCCTTTGTGAGTTGAGGAATCGGGACAGCATGGATTTGAAGGAAGCGAAACGACTGGGCCATAACCTCATTGAGTTATTGGACCCTTGCGGATTGGGAGCAGCTGTGGAGCGGAACCTCGATCTGCGGTTGGCGTTTGACCGGATTAATAATCGCTGGTCTCCCGAAGGGAGACATTCGGGAAAGGCGACTGACAAAAGATCTTCTGTGGACTTCCTACGGGATACGAAGGATCTGCGCAATTGGCTACAAACTCAATTGAGACCGTAAGCCGTGCTTTGGAAGCGGGATTCGCCGAAAGAGGCGAGAAAGTGGTCGTGTGGGCCAATAGGAGCGACTATAAGATTTTATCCGAATGTACGTTGTTTCCGATTACTTTCGGGGCATGTCCGAAAAAGACCGCTTAGGCGAGATCTATTCCACGTTGGAATCCTATGGAGCCAAAGCGATGATTCGCAAGATTTCATTATGCGTTGCTATGACCAAGGGCGAATATGATGCAGAGTTCGGCGAAGGTGTTTGGCTTGGCGACCTGAGCAAGGTTTATCGAGAGACGAAACCGCGTCCGAAGCTGCATCGCCTAACGAGGGCTCACAGCAGGAACTAGTTTTGGGAGCACACCAGTATGGCGAAGGAAAAATTCGATCGCTCCAAGCCGCACATGAACATCGGCACGATCGGGCACATCGACCACGGCAAGACCACCTTGACAGCGGCGATCACCAAGGTGCTGGCGAAAGAGAACCCCAAGGTCAAGTATCGCGCGTTCGACAGCATCGACAACGCGCCGGAAGAGAAGGCGCGGGGGATCACCATCGCTATCGCCCACGTGGAGTACGAGACCAAGAACCGGCACTACGCGCACGTGGACTGCCCGGGG
>DATJKY010000082.1:0-4061 GCA_035490955.1 Terriglobia bacterium
GCATACTCCCGAAGTGTGTCACGGTTCAGCTCTCCAGCCGACCACGCCCGGTAAAAGGGATGGCAGAGCAGGTCGTATTTGGCAATACACTGATGCAGCTCGTCGAAAAACTGATGTGTATCCATTCTTTCCTCCAGTGAATACAAGGGGAACGGCAACCATACAAAGGCGAGGATAGCACGGAGCGCAGGTCTGCGTTGACCGAGACTGATTCGGGGAGTAGCCTTGATCAACTTCTGTTCAAAGGGAGGGCCAATTCCATGGCGGAACCGACTTACCGCACATTGCGGATCGTGCTACTCATCTTCTCCTTGCTGCTTGGTGTGGGAAGCTTGCTCATGATTCTCAGCGGCAAGTTGCTCATGATGCGCATCTTGATGCGACCTCCCGAGTCCGAAGTCTCGACGTTGCTCCTCTTCATGATCAGGGAGATGGGTGGACTGTTCGTGATGTTCAGCGTTCTCCTTTTTTGGGCTTCTAGGGACCCGGTCCGCAATGTGGCAATCATTGATGCCGTTATCGTGGGCTTGTGCGTGCTCGCCGTAACACCCCTTGTTTCGCTCGCTACATTGGACCTCCGGAAACTCTATCCGGGTTATCTCGTCTGGGGACGGTCTTTTGTGCGCTTGGCGATAGCAGCGCTGCTCTTCTACCTACGACCAAGGGGAGCGCCGGCCGGACAAGGGTAAGGACCTGGTGGCGCAACTCCCGTTCAGGGACGCGCTCACCAAGCTGGAAGTCGCCCTCTGCACGGGCATCCTGCCCTCACGGCCGGCTGAACAAGGGAAGACGCCCACCCGGAAACCAGACTGCTCGGGAAGGGTCCGTTACCTCAGCCCCGGCCAACCCGAGCCCGACCCGAGGGAATGGCAGTTTCGGAAGATCGGCAGGAAGGGAAACCGGGTCTACGTGCGGTGCGCCGCGTCGTGGTAAAATTCGAGAGGCGAAGAGAGGGCGAAATAATGATTACGACTTCCAATTTCGCTAAGAGCGGGAAGCATCCTGACGCGGTGGCCATCAGCCAGGGTGTGCCCCGGTTTTACCGGGTGAAAACGCTACCTGCGTCTGGCTCCACCGCGCTGGCTTCTGAAGGCGAAAGACCCAGAACTGTTCGATCGGGAATACCGCGAGCAGCTTGACTCCCTGGACGCCAAGCAGGTTGCCGAGGACCTCGGTCCCGATGCCATTCTGCTGTGTTGGGAGTCGTTCAACGTGCGGTGCCATCGGCGGCTGGTGGCGGAATTGCTCGAACAGAAGCTCGGAATCGTTGTGCCGGAGTTGGGGCACGATCGGAGGGAATCGGTCCCCTTCAGCGAGCAGCCGTCGAAGTGGGACGGCGAGCCGAAGTTGCCGGCGGAAATGCCGATGCTGTTTTGAGCGGCGGTCGTCTAAGTAGGACGCTGGCCCCTGTGGTCGGAAATGCAGGTTGATGGCCTGCCCGCCGGACCAATCGATACGATCAAGCGATGCCCGTTCGCCAGACAGCCATCGGACTGACTTGGACACCGAAAGACAGCCACGCCAATCGTGCCGCCAACTCATAGGCACCACCACCCCCAGCAACGCCACCAGCCGGGGCCAGCGAGCCGCTGATCTGTCCCGCTTCCACTCCCAGCAGCTCCAGCACGGGGCGGTGCTCTTGTTGGCAGGCGGAACAGCGGTAGCGGGATGCCAGGCTCGCATCCGCCCGAAGCGCGTCAGCCAAGAGACGGTGGGCGAGTCGTGATAGTGCAGGGGCCCTGGTAGCGGGGACAGTTCGGTGCCGCCTCCGACAAGCCTGCCGCCAAGGCCAGGACGCGGCGCTGTAAAGCTTCCAACAGGCGAGGGAGGGAACTCATTTTCCACCTCTCGTTCCAACAACATGAGTCGAGGCACCTCGTTGGCCAACTGCGGCCGGGCTGGAGGGGGCGGAGCCACATGAGCGGCGGGGGTGCACGGCTGACGCTGTCGAGCCATGACTGTCTTCTCCCTTCGCAAACCCTTGGGGTTCGGCCAGCGGAAGGGCCCGCAACAAAGCGCAGGGCGGGAGCTCCCGAGCTGGCCTCAACGACGCTGTTGCTTCCGCCCCAGGGCCGCTATGCGGGGAACCGTGAGGTCATTCAGCAGGGGAAGACCGGTAAAATTAAATGGGTGTGGCTACTTTTCGACGACAACCAAATGTATACAAAACAAGGCATTTGGCACCAGGGGCCGCTGTTCAATGGCGGCCTAAAAGGCGGGATATCCGGGTATCCCGGGGTTTTGCTCAACTCTGGCGGTCAGATTCAGCGTTCTTTGCCATGGACGCCAGTGCGGTGCGCCACAATCTCCGGGCAGATGGAGCGTCGTTGAAAAGTAGTCGCACCCAAATCAAATCTTGGACTGGATCCATGATTCCGCTTTCCTACTTTCCCGCGCTTGATGCCACGCTGAACGCCGCCAGTGCGCTTCTTCTGACGCTCGGCTATTGTTTCATTCGAAACAAGAAGGTCCTGGCACATAAGATCTGCATGCTGTCAGCTTTCGCGACCTCAGTGCTCTTTCTTATCTGTTACCTCTGGTACCATTATCATCACGGCGTCACCCGCTTCCCCGGACAAGGTGCCGTGCGCGACTTTTACCTTACGCTGCTGGCTTCGCACACAGTTCTCGCGGTGGTCATCGTGCCCCTGGTGTTGACGACGCTCTATCGTGCGTGGCGCGGATGGTTCGGACGGCACAAGCGAATTGCCCGCTGGACCCTTCCCTTGTGGCTTTACGTCTCCGTCACCGGTGTGGTGGTTTACTTGATGCTGTACCATTTGTACTCTGGATAGGGTGCTTCGCTTTCACCTGGGCGCGCACCGCAGCCCCGGCGACGCTCATAAGGACGGCCGCCAGCAGACCTTCCACGGAGTGCCAAGCTTCCCAACTCGCGACTCCGCAGCAGGGATCGCGAACGCGAGATGCAGCACGTTACCATTGCCGTCGTACGGTGATTGAATTGTCCGCGAGCCGCCCTCTTTGAATAATAACAATACTTGGCGGTTGCCCGCGTGCTTTGCGCAACCCCGCTCTCCGAAGTCACTGATGACCCACCTAGAGCGATGCTCGGGCTAGTTGTTCTTCTTCCCTTTGGGTGTGTGGCTCTTCTTACCACCCTTTACGCTCGCCTCGCCAGCCTGCTTGCTTTCGGCTTTCTCAACACCGGGACCCACTGTGAAGCCGCGCTGCGCGTCAGCACGCTTGTTCATTTCTTGTACTTCCTCAGCGCGCTCAAGCCCCTTGACCTTGCCACCTTTATTGGAGCGAGTACTGGCTTTGGACGCCTCCAATGGCAAACTGGATTCCGCCTGGGAAACGGCCCGGAAAATAGGACGATTGCATTCTGAAACCGGACCAGACTCCCATCGGCCTGGTATCAGTAACGAGTAGTCGCCCAGTGTTTACCAATGGTGACGCGGGCACTCGATGGTTCCCCACCGAACAGAACGCTGATCACGTGGACGGACTGCCGCGCGAGAAGCGGGACTGTGAGCGTCGCGGAACCACTCTATTGAGAACGAGCCACCTTCCACCCGTCGAAGCAATCCCGCTCGTACCTCATTGTTTTGATTGACGTTCACCGCCATACCGTTCGATGTGCGCGGCTCTGGCGACCAGAACCCGCGCCAGGGCGCTCGCCCCGGTGAGACAGTCCAAGCCTTGTATCAAGAGCGAGTTGCATGAGCTTTACCCGAATAAGGCATAACCTTGCCAAACGGCAGAGATACCCTTGAAGTCACAGAGCAGCGGACAACAACAACAACATGTCACTTCAGGTAAAACTTTGCCGGAATAAACCATATCCTTGCCGCACCGGCGGCCCGGAAGTCCTTTGTTTTCACACGACGGAGGTTCCGGGGAAGGAAGGCCGCTAAAGCATAAACGTGCCGCGAGTCGGTTCTATAAGCATATCCTTGCCAAGAGTCGAATTCTACTTGGATGACCGCTGATCTGATCACCTTTGGTCGAAGGCAGCGTTGTGCCGCCGCAAATACGCGGCCTCGGTGTGTGCAGGACGAGATGCGTTGGGACGAATATGGCACTTAACTAACTTAGGC
>DATJKY010000083.1:0-3939 GCA_035490955.1 Terriglobia bacterium
CAATTCACTTTGTTACCGGAGCAACAGGCTTTGTCGGGTCTAACTTGGTGCTGGAGCTACTAGGTCAGGCCGAGACCGAAGTCTACGCTTTGGTTCGCGCGGCAGAAGAACCATCCGAGTTCCGCTTGCAATCCGCCTTGCGCCATGCCGCTCGCGCAGCAGGCTGCGGCAACGGGCTCGACCAGACTATCTGCGAGCGCTGTCATGCCGTAGAGGGCGACATCCAGAGCGAGGCCTGCGGAATCCGCGCCGATAGCCTCCCGTGTCCCGACCAGTTCTGGCATGTCGCAGCTTCCCTGCGCTATGAGGACCGCTACGCCCCCGAGATCTACCGGACCAACGTGGAAGGAACCCGAAATGCGCTCGCTCTTGCCCGGCTCAGTGGCCTACGAGACCACTTCAACTACGTTAGCACCGCCTACGTTTCCGGCAGCCGGATGGGCGTGATCCCTGAGGAGGTCAGCTCCGGTCAGGCGGCGAACAACCCATACGAAGACAGCAAGATGCAGGCCGAGGCATTAGTGCATCAGAGCCAGGATCTCCGGGCGCGCATCTTCCGCCCCAGCATCGTGATCGGCCATAGCATTACCCGCGAGGTGTCTTCGGGGTTTTCAGGCTTTTACGGTTTTATGCGCCGCATCCTGCGGCTCCGCCAGCTCCTCGATCGAATCCAGGACGGCCTGGCCAGCCGGGCTGGCTTGCGGGTGGTCGCCGAACCCGACACTCTGCTCAACCTGATCCCGGTGGACGTGGTGGCACGCCAGATGGTGCGCATCAGCCGATCTGGGTCGAAGGCAACAGTGTTCCACATCACCAATCCCACTCCCCCGTCGGCGGCCGAGGTGGCCCGGGTGATCTTCCGCGAACTCGATCTGCGGCTGCCGGTCATGGTCAGCGACGCAAGGGGAATGGATTGGATCGAGCAGAAGATCGAACAAGGCCTCGGCTTTTACAAGTCTTACTTCCGTGGCACTCGCTTGTTTGACCGGCGAAACAGCGACGAGGCACTGGGCGACAAGGCGCGGGAGCCGGGCTACCGCATGGACTCCGCCACGGTGACGGAATACGTCCGCTGGTACGCCAGAGTGCTGAGCCAAACCACCTTCGTGCTTCCTGACGCCGCAGCGGCGGCCTGAGCTGAGGTCCGGAGGCCAAGACGAAGAAGGGGAGACTGATTCAATGGCACGTAAAATCCAACCTGTATTCATCGTCGGCACTGGTCGTTGCGGCTCCACCATGCTCTCGAACATGCTCCGTGACCATGCCGCCATCCTGAGCGTCTCCGAGTTTCTGGTGTCCGTGACTGACCTGGGCGGCCGCATTCCACAAGCCTTTCCCGAGGGCCGCTGGATGGACGCCCGGCAGGTTTGGGAAGTCCTCGCCGGCTTGCACCCGCGCCAGACGTTGATGCTCCGCCACGGCATGGAGATGGACGAGATGCTGTACCCCCTGGCTCCCACCTCACGCTTCAGCCGTCAAACTGGCGTGCCGGCCATTCTGCTCACCACGCTCCCGCATCTCACACTCGATCACGAGGCGCTCTTCGAAGAGCTGCGCGAGTACGTGATGACGTTCCAGCCTGACCGCGCCATCCGCCAATACGAACGGGTATTCGAGTGGCTGAGGGTGCGGTTCCGAAAGAAAGTGTGGGTGGAGCGCTCCGGTGGGTCGCTGCGGGCCGTGCCCCGGCTGGCGAAGAGTTTCCCAGAAGCAAGATTCGTTCACGTGGTGCGTGACGGGCGCGACTGCGCCATCTCCATGAGCAAGCACACTGGCTTCCGCATGATGATGGCCTGCACCATCATGAGCCAGATCCTGGGCTACGACCCCTTTGACACCGATCAACGAAGGGGCGTGGAAGAGTTGCCGGACGAGCTCTATCGCCTCTTGCCGGAGCATTTTGACGCCGAGGCTTTCCGTCAGCTGGACGCGCCCTCGACGTTGTTCGGGCACTACTGGTCGGGCGAGATGATGCGCGGCCTGAAAGCGCTGGCCGAGTTGCCCGCCGAGCGCGTCTTGACCCTCCATTTTGAGGATATCCTTGCCCAGCCCGAGCCCTGGTTGCACCGGCTGTTGGCGTTCATTGGCCCCGAATTCGTGGACGAGGATTGGGTTCGAAAAGCGGTCTCGACCATTCGCCCGGTGCAATCGTCGTGGCGCAAGTTGCCCGCACGGGAACAATCGGCGCTCACGGACGCTTGCCGGCCGGGGTTCCAGGCCCTGACCGATCATGGGTTTGAACGAGAGCTTGCCGCGGCCCCGGTTTCGGTGCCGCTGTTCGGGCGGCTTCACGGGAATGTGGGGCAGCTAATCGCTCTGATGAAGTTTGTCGGCTTCCGTTCTGGACTGGCTGTCGTTAAAGCTCAGTTGGGACGGCTGGGACGAGTGGGCGGCGCGTCCGCGTAAACCCTTTACGTAAGACTATCCCCTAAAGGAGAAAAGAGATGGACATCGAACAGACAGTAATCAGAATCATCGCCCAAGAGAACCACCTGGAGCCCGGCTCCGTAACCCTGGATTCCACTTTCGAGGAGCTTGGCATCGATTCGCTCGACGGCGTCAACGTCCTCTTTGCGCTTGAAACCGAGATGAACATCACCATACCCGACACGATCGCCAGAAACATGACCAGCGTGCGACAGGTCGTGGATAGCCTGACCCGCGTGGTCAACGGTGAGGACATCTCGGACCTCGTGGCCATGGCGCAACAGGCAACCCCCGCTCAGCAGGCAGCGCCGGCGGCTTAGCGCTCGCGGGGCGTGGATGGCAGGGTGCAAGTCGGCGGCACGATCATTCCGGCATAAGCACGGAATGACATGATCCTGAGTGTGACGTGGGCCTTCAGGCCCACCAATAGTAATGAAATCCACCTAACTGTCATTCCTATCCCGCAGTCGCGGGAGAGGAATCTGCTTCTTCTTAACCACAGAAAGCAGATTCCTCGTCGCTGCGGAATGACAGGGCGGGGCGACTTTCGACCGAGCGCAGCGAAGGATCTGCTTTTCTTCGCGCCTGCAAAGAATCTAACCACAGTGCTATTGGGAAGGGATGGCCCGTGCTCAGCACCGCTGAAACTGCAGAGAAACCCCGGGAGGATATCGAGCATCCTCACGCGTACGTCGAGAAGCTGCCGGACCGGCCTCCCACCCACGTGATTCGCGATCTTTCTCGACTCAATGAGTTCCGCGCCGGACTCGCCATCGTCGTCGAGTGGGTGGGTATTGCCGCGGCCGTCGCCCTTTGTGAACGCTTCTGGAGTCTCCCTCTCTACTTGTGCGCTGTGGTCTTTATTGGCGCTCGTCAACACGCCTTGTTGGTGCTGGGACATGAGGCCTCTCACTTTACGCTGTTCAAAAAGAAACGCTGGAACGATTGGGTCGCCGACCTGGTGCTTTACTGGCCGACCTTCCTCTCGGTCGGTGTCTTCCGCTACTTCCATCAGGACCACCACCGCTACCTGGGCACAGAGAAAGACAAGAACCGCGAGCTCTGGCACACCCATACCTACGAAGGCGTCCTGGCCAAGGATTGGGAATTCCCCAAGAGTATGGCCGGCCTTCTCCTTCTGCTGTTAAGGAAGCTGGCTTTGGTGGAAGGGATCGGCTGGATCACGAAAGGGACTCTTTCCATGTTCGCTCGACCGGAGTATCGGAAAAAATCCTGGCTCTACGCCGCAGCTCGTTCTGGATACTACGCATCTATCGGTCTGCTCCTCTGGCGGCTGAATCTCGCCACCGACTTCCTGCTCTACTGGATCATCCCCTACTGCACTTGGCACATCGTCATCCAGTACGTCCGCATCATCTGCGAGCACTCAGCCATCCCGACGAGCACGCCCCCGTATCATTTGACCCGCACCACCCTACCCTCCCTGTGGGAGCGCATCCTGATCCTGCCGCGAAACATTGGCTACCATCACGAGCACCACTGGTACCCCAG
>DATJKY010000084.1:0-4121 GCA_035490955.1 Terriglobia bacterium
ATTCGAGGAAATTTTCGACTACCGTCGCGAGCGGTATTCCATTGACGGCGGCAATGACAGCGCGCTCTTTGTGAACCTGCGGCTGGCGGCAGCCGACCAGCGCAAGGCCCCCATTCGCGTGGTTCTCACCATGCGTTCCGACTACCTCGGCGAGTGTGCCCAGTTCCGCGGCCTGCCGGAAGCCTTGAACCACGGGCACTATCTTGTTCCCCGGCTCACTCGCCTGCAACAAGAAGAGGCCATCACCGGTCCAGCAGCCGCCCTGGGAGTGGAATTTGAGCCCTCCCTCGTGCAGCAGTTGCTGAACGATTCCGAGGACAATCCTGACCATCTTCCTGTCCTCCAGCACATTCTGAAACGCATGTGGGAGGAACGGAGCGGGCGTCCGGTAATCAGGCGTGAAGAATACGTTGCGATCGGAGGGTGGAAGGAGGCTCTCGAGCGCGATGGCAATGGGGTCCTGAGCGGTTTCACTGAGGCCGAGCAAAAGGGCGGAATCGCCCGGCTGTTCCAGTGGATCAGCGGCACCGGACCCGCTGGCCAGCCAGTACGCCGTGCCCGCCCCTTCAGCGAACTGCCAGCGGTAACCGGCTTGGCGCCCGGCCGCCTTGCGGAGATCATCGCTGCCTTTATCCGCCGCGATTTTCTCCAGAGCAGCACGGAAAAAATCAGCGATGCCAGGCGGATTGACCTGATGCATGAGAGCGTGATCTGGAACTGGCCTTGGCTGCAACGGTTGGTGGCTGACGAAGCCGCCCATGCAGCCCAGCTCAACTTCCTGAGGGAATCCGCCCGAAACACGCTGTGGCTCACAGGACTGTCCCTGGAGCAGCGGCCAACAACTCCAGGATCGCGCCGAAGCTACTCCCGAATGGGCCGGACGCTACGTTTCCGAAAGCGAGCAGGGGATCATTTCCTCATGGGTGCGCAAGAGTTACAGGCGCCAGCTTCGCAACCGAACTCTGGCTATAGTGGGAGTGATAGTGGGAGTGCTCCTGGCGGCGGCTGCCGTGTGGTGGAGGCGAGCGGAGGCGGAAGCGAATCGGCTCCGCCACGAGAAGGACCATCAAGCGACGCTAATCTCGGCGGCGAGAGCCGATGAAGCGAAGAAGGGGCAAGCGGAAGCCGTAAGTCAACGCGACCAGATTATCTACCTCAACACACAGCTGAAAGGAACAAACGCTGAACTGAAAGCAAGTCAGGCTCAACTGAAGGTGGCCCTCGGCCGGTCGTCGGTAGAGGACGTAGTGATTCTCCTGGGCAGCAACAACCGGCAGGCGATGGCCCGTCTCGCGCAGGCGTTGCACGAGGACCAGGATTCAGTGCCGGCCCGAAGCTGGATTACGAGCCTGTTCTCGCAGGAGAGGTGGTGGTTTCCGGCTGCGGAACTCAAGCACCAAGGCGCGGTGACATTGGCCGGGTTCAGCCCGGACGGGCGCGCGTGGTCACGGCTTCGGACGACCACACGGCGCGGGTCTGGGATGCCGAGACGGGCAAGCCGGTTGGGCGTCCTTTGCAGCATGAGGACTCGGTTCTTTCCGCGGTGTTCAGCCGGGACGGGCGGCGCGTGGTCACGGCTTCGGAGGACGGCACGGCGCGGGTCTGGGAGGCCGAGACGGGCAAGCAGATAGGGCCTTCTTTGCAGCATGAGGGCTATCTCCATTCCGCGGTGTTCAGCCCGCGCGGTGGTGGTCTGCGTGCTGCTCAATCTGGTTTTTCTCATCGGCGAACAACACACCGAGATCATGTTATTGGAGCCCGGCGACGGCAAAACCCTTTCGCGTTTTGACGACAAGTTCCGCGCGCAGGCAAAGCTATGGCAGCTCGGCGCGGCTGACGCCGCGCGCGCTCAGACCAGCATCAACGAGCTGCTGCGCCTGATCGAGGAAGGGGGGCACGCTGATAGCCCCATCACCGCTAGCGTTAGCTATGACGACCTCGACTTGACGATCAAGCTCAGTTACAAAGGCACCTTGCCCTACGTCGCTTCAGAACAGCGGCTGCCCGGCGGGATGGTCGAGGAGCAGATTTTCGCCGCCGGGCTGTCGGGTTTTTTGTCCTCCGTGTTCCCTGACCGTCTCAACAGCCAGCAGAAAGACCGGAACTGCGAGATTTCGCTCTACTTCCAGACCTAGCCTCAAATCTGGGAAGGTGGCTGATACTGTTCTCCCGAGGACAGTGAACCGGCGCCCCATAAGATTTCCTCGGCTTCTCGGCAAGTAACGCCATGATTTTGAATGCTCTTGGTAGCGCGATTCGTTAGGAAAACGCGGCCGGAGCAACGAGAGAACTTGCTGCTTTCGTTCGGGAGTTCGTGATACACTGCGCTAGATTCTTTCATCGGCGAATCGGAAAGAGGTCTACGTGGAAGAGGTTGGCAGGCTCCTGCCTTCCGTTGTCGGCAGGCACATGCAGGTTGCAGACTCGTGTTTGGTACAGGTTCTGAGCGCCCTTTGGCCCCGGGCGGTCGGCAAGCGGATCGCGGAGCACTCGCTGCCTGTTAGCTTTGTCTCCGGTACGCTCACTCTGGCTACGGGGTGTCCCTCCTGGGCGGCGCAACTTGGCCAGATGCGCGAGGAAGTGCGCGCGGGGATCAACGGCTTCCTGGGGAAACGCCTGGTGAGGAAGGTCAAGGTCCGCCACACGCCGAGTCTTGTTCGGAAGAGTGCCCAGTCAAGAGCGGGAACTCGGGATGGAACATTGGAAGCTGGACAATCGAAGCTCGCGAGGTCGGACCTGAAGCCAGCCTTGGAGTTGAGGCCTCTCGACCCTGAAATCGCGCGGTTTGTGGAAGAGGTGTACGTAAGGTACTTCGCCGAGGCGGCGAAAGGCCCGCGCCGGAGACCGGACTAGTAAATGTCCTTGACTGAACAAGACGTTCGCTACGTGGCTGAGCTCGCGCACCTAGAATTGACGCCGGAGGAGATAAGGAAGTTTCTGCCTCAGCTTGATTCGATCCTGCAATACATGCAGAAGCTGAATGCTCTCGACACGAGTCAGGTCGAGCCGATGGCTCAGGTCACTTATCCCGCCGCGGAGAACCCTTCGCTGCGTTCCGACCAGACGCAGAAAGGCTTCGCGCAAGACGAAGCGCTCCGCAATGCTCCTGAATCGGGCGACGGATGCTTCAAGGTGCCGCGCGTGATCGAAAAAGAATGAACCTGGCATCTCTCACGATCGGTAAAATCCGCGACCTCCTCACGCGCAAGCAGGTTTCAGCGCAGGAACTGTTGGGCGCCCACCTGCAGCATATTGAGGAGCGTGACAAGGACGTGCGGGCCTTTTTGAGCCTCTGCCCGGAGCGCGCCCTGGAACAGGCCCAAGGCATTGATGCGCGGCTGGCCGCGGGCGAGCCGCTTCCACCCTTGGGTGGCGTTCCCGTAGCTGTCAAGGATGTGATCCTGACCCGTGGAGTGCGGACCACCTGCGCGTCAAAGATCCTGGAGAATTACGTCGCGCCGTACGATGCTACAGCCGTCACTCGGCTGGAGTCAGCAGGGGCGTGCATCCTGGGCAAGACCAATTGCGATGAATTCGCCATGGGCTCTTCTACCGAGAATTCGGCCTACGTCGCAACGCGGAACCCCCACGACCTGACGCGCGTGCCGGGCGGGTCAAGCGGCGGGTCCGCCGCGGCGGTGGCGGCGAGCTTTTCGACCGCCGCCCTCGGCTCTGACACTGGAGGTTCCATCCGCCAGCCTGCCGCCTTCTGCGGAGTTGTGGGTCTAATTGGGACGTACGGACGCGTATCCCGATTCGGCTTGGTAGCCTTTGCCTCGTCGCTTGATCATATCGGGCCGCTCGCCCGCTCGGTGCGCGACGTCGCTCGGGTGTTACAGGTGATTGCGGGACGCGACCCGATGGATTCTACCTCCGCCAACGTACCCGTTCCTGACTACGAAGCGGCGCTGGATGAAAGCGTACGCGGGATGAAAGTAGGCATGCCGGAGGAGTACTTCGCGGGGCTCAGCCCGGAGATTGGCGGCAACATTCAGAAGGGAGTTCGACTTCTTGAACAGCTCGGCTGCACGATCGTTCCGATCAACCTGCCCCACACCGAGTACGCCATCGCTTGTTACTACATTATTGCCACCGCCGAGGCGAGTTCCAATCTGGCGCGG
>DATJKY010000085.1:0-3648 GCA_035490955.1 Terriglobia bacterium
AACCTCCCTGTCGATGCCCCCGCTCTACGTAATCCTCGCTCTTGGCGGTGCGCCATTACTTGTCGACCTCGCGCGCAAGGCAATCCGGCTTGAGTTCGGCTCCGACCTGCTAGCGGGAGCGTCCATCCTAACCTCGGTAGCGCTAGGGGAGTACCTGGTGGGTTCGATCGTCGTACTGATGCTTTCCGGGGGCACGGCGCTCGAACAGTACGCCACCCGTCGCGCGTCATCCGTCCTCCAGGCACTTGCGAGACGCATACCCCAGACCGCACATCGAAAATTAGCTGGAACAGTCGCCAACGTGAAAATTGACGAAGTCCGCATCGGAGATACCCTGGTCGTCTTCCCCCACGAAATATGCCCTGTCGACGGCACCGTGGTGGAAGGGCATGGTGTAATGGATGAAACTTATTTGACAGGGGAGCCCTTCAAGATTTCGAAGGCGCCGGGATCGCAAGTTCTCTCGGGAGCCATTAACGGGGATTTGGCACTGACCATTGTGGCGGAGAAGCTAGCGGTCGATTCCCGATACGCCAAGATCATGCAGGTGGTGCAGGAATCGGAGCACAACCGCCCCCACCTGCGGCGTCTTGGAGACCGGCTGGGAGCCTGGTACACTCCCTTAGCGGTCGCGCTTGCGGCGCTCAGCTCGCTTGTAAGTGGCGACTCACACCGTTTCCTGGCGGTGATGGTAGTCGCCACCCCGTGCCCTCTACTGATCGCGATTCCGGTCGCCGTGATCGCGGCCATCTCCCTTTCGGCCCGGCGTGGCATCATCATCAAGAACGCAGCCGTCTTGGAACAGGTCGACACCTGCCAAACTCTGATCTTCGATAAGACCGGGACTCTCACTTACGGTGAACCCTCGTTGACGCAAGTCGTCTGCGCCCCGGGATTCGATCGAGAGGAAGTATTGAAGAAAGCGGCCAGCCTCGAAGCCTACTCCAAGCATCCGCTGGCCGCCGCAATCCTGGCCGGTGCGCAGGAAGCCAATGTCGCCCTCGAGCCGGTAAGCCAGGTCAGCGAGAGGCCGGGAGAAGGCTTGCGCGGGATTGTGAACGGCCACCAGGTCACACTTACAGGTCGAAAGAATTGCGCGGGCAAAGGCGTCCAGCTTCCGCCCGCCACTGCTGGCCTTGAATGTCTCCTGTTTATCGATGAGGTCTTCGCAGCGGTTCTCAGCTTTCGCGACGCGCCGCGAGACGATAGCCGTTCGTTTGTGAGTCACTTGAGCCCGCACCATCAAGTCAGCAAGGTGATCCTGCTTTCGGGCGATCGGGAGTCAGAGGTGCGTTACTTGGCGGAGAGTGTCGGCATCCAGGAAGTGCATTTTGAGAAGAGTCCGGAGGAGAAGGTCTCGATTGTGACGGACGAGACGCGGCACAGCCGGACGTTGTTCGTGGGGGATGGCATCAATGATGCGCCGGCGCTGCTGGCCGCAACCGTAGGTGTCGCCTTTGGCCTGAATAGCGACATTACCTCGGAAGCTGCCGACGCGGTCCTCCTGGAAGGTTCGCTGCGCAAGATCGATGAATTGATTCACATCGGTCGCCGGATGCGAGTTATCGCCCTGCAAAGCGCAATCGGAGGTATGGGCTTGAGTATCCTGGGAATGATCGCAGCTTCCGTGGGTTGGCTGCCACCCATCGGAGGTGCCGTGGCGCAGGAGATCATTGACCTTGCGGCCGTACTAAACGCCTTGCGCATCGCCCTACCGCCCGGCGAGTTGACCGATTTCGGAGCGTAGACCGTAGGCGGAGAGCTCTGACGCTCTTGGAATTCGTCAAAAGCCTTTGACGACAGAGGCTCCGTGTCCAAAGACTTGTACCGCACATGATTAAGCGGGAACGTTGGCTCACGGTCTAAGCGGGTTGGATTCGGTCCGAATCTGGAGCTCCGGTTGCTTTGCTAAGCTTGCGGGAGCTGCCGCTTTGGGATCGAGGCGAACCGGACGCGCGACCGAAATGGACACCGAAAGCCGTCCCGGCTCCCAGATCGAGTCTCACGAAAGGAGCGAGCAACATGCAAAGAACAACCGTAGGGAGCCGTATCGTGACAGCCCTATTTGCGCTGGCCGTGGTCGCGCTATGCATACCACAGCCAATAGCCGCCCAAATGGGCAGCGGATCCGGCCCAGGCCGAGCGATGCGCGGGCCTCTTTTTGACCCCGCGACCGAGACCACCGTCAAGGGGACGGTGAAAGAAGTCCAGCAACTCACAGGAAAGCCAATACCGGGCTCCTCTGGAACGATGTCGGGCACCTGTCCGAGAGGGTGGTCTGGGACACATCTTACCTTGACGACCGATGAAGGGACCTTGATTGTGCACGTTGGGCCAACCGCTTACCTGACGAGCAAAAACTTCAGTTTCGCGAAGGGCGACGAGCTGACGATCACAGGCTCCGAGGTGCAATACCAGGGCTCGGATTTCCTGATCGCTAGGGAGATCATCAAGGGAGGTCGGACGCTGACGCTGCGGGACACCAAGGGATTTCCTCTTTGGTCAGGACCGCACAGAGGGAGCCCGATGCCAAACCCTCCAGCGGGGAACTGATTTAGCCTGAGGCAACGCGACTCTGAGGGAATGATCGGACCCGCGCCAGGCTGACAAGGGTCGAGCAACGGCCGGGCATCATGGCCTAGACTTCAATTCGAGTAGAAAGAAATGAAGCACAGGAGGTGACAGGCCCTAAATCAAAACGATAAAAAGCAGCAAGAGGCGAGACCCGGGAGCAGACACTGTGGACAGAAGCGTTGGACAAGACACGGGGACAGGCCTCCAACTGACCGACAACGACGAGGCGTGACCTGTCCCCAAATTGCTGTGTGCGAGCGTTACTTTCCCGAGAAAGTCACCGGAATTCGCTGGATGAAAACCGGCTCATCAGAACGGGCAATCAATTGGGTATAAACCTCGTAGCGCTCGGGTACCTTGAAGTGGAATGCCGTCCCCAGCTCGGCGATGTACTGGATGTGCACCGTGGCCCTTTTGCCGTCCCGCACGATCAGCAGTTGGCTTTTAGCGGGAGTGCGGGGAGTCTCGTTGGTCGAAACCGGCAAGAAAGCGATGAACCGAGTGCCCTGCTCAAGCTGCATGGGTTTGTAACCCGCGTCTTTAAACCGCAGGCAGTAATCGCCCGCGGGCAAAACGGTCTCTCCCCACTGGGTCTCGAAGGGGAGAGAGAACGTAGCCCGCCAGTCTTCCGCGCTCAGCAAGGCGGCGGAGAAGCAAACCGCCAGGCATGTGAAGATGAGGTAGCGGACCAGTTTGTGACTCCTGTTGGTCTTCATGGCCAACCTCCTTTCATCTGAGGGCCTTCGACTCCTGCCCCCAACTGGTAATGCGCCAACGGGGGTCGAAAACTGTAATGCCACCCCCGGAGATTTGTTTCACTTTGGCCGGTGTAGCGCGGGTCGCCCCTGGTTAGTGGAAAGCCACTTGCATGCAGGACGTTCGACGGCTATGTGCTGCTGTAGCAGGCGCGGGTTGAAGGTGTGACAAGGATCACAATTATCCGTGATGGCCGTCACCGCTCGCGTTCCTCGGATGTGAATAGTATTAAGTTGGGTAAAGGAAGATGAGGGAATACCACGTTCTGTCCACTCCTGCAGGTCTTTCTTGGACGAGGCGTGGTGTCCTTGAGGTTTG
>DATJKY010000086.1:0-3363 GCA_035490955.1 Terriglobia bacterium
GAAAACCGTGCAGCAGGACGATGGTCGGCTTCGACGGGTCCCCGGCCTCGCGGTAGAAGAGCCTGAGGCCCGCAACGTCGGCGGTCTTGAAGTACATAGAGCTCTTTCTCCTCACTACCCCGGCTCATGGTCGAGGGTCCAGCCCCGAGGGGCTAGACGCCTCCTTTGGCAATGAAACCAGAATGTGGACCAGAAAACAATCGGACGAAGGTATTGGCGATACTTTGGTATTGGCCTGGGGCAGAGAGAGTTTCCCACTCGTGATCATTGCCAGTCAACCGGTGGGCGTCCGTTACGATAGAAAGAACGTCGCCGGAGGATATGCCCCAGACAAACGTCGTCCCACCCGCTTCGCTCAGGAGGGCCGCGCCAAGGGTTTATTGATCGTTCCGGTTGTATCACGGGCCACTCGGAAGTAATTCACTCGCTGGAGAAACGGGCCTCACAGCGGCAGTTCCTTGCCCTGTGCTTCGCCAAAACTCTGTCCGACCACTCTTGCCCGGATATCCCGCTATTATTCCGAACGCGAGATTTGCGAGATTGTCTGGCTTGTGGCTAGCGAGCACGTCTACAATATGACCAACATCGGTCTGAACATTCATTCGGATATGCTCTGTAACGTCAGCAGAAAGAAGAAAAGCAGCGGTGCTGCTGTGTGAAGATTGTTTCCATAGAGACTCTTGGAGTTCTTCGATCTGAAATCAAGACAGAGAGGATGCACCGACTGAACATCAAGCAAGAGAACGCGACTTTGAAAACGAACGTGATCGCCTATTGGGCAAGAGCAGCATTGCTCGCGTTCGCGATCCTGAACGGTGGTGCGGCGGAAATGACGAATCGGCCAGAAAACGTCGAGGGCAGTAGTGGCGCGCCGGGGCCAGCCTGGAGCAAGAATTTGAAAGACACGTGGGCCACCCAGCGTTATCTTGCCGGTAAGGAATTAGACGGGCAGCTTTTGAGGCTGTCCGCTTGTAAGGAGGCGGCCAACATTGCGAACAGTTCTTGGTAACCATCCTCTTATTCTCAGCGTCTCTCTTTTTCGCGTGGACTAGCTGGATGAGTTTCAGGTTTCCACGTCAGTTCGGTGAACGCCTTGGTTTGGCGGTACGCGGATTGGACGGGCTGAACGAGAACAGAGCGCAATACAGCGGTTTCTTTCTTGCTTCGGCTCTAGTGAACGGGTTGGGGCTTTGTGCATGCTGCCACGTCAGCAAACTTCATCGTCGACGCCGTCGTATTTGGCGGCCTCATCACGGGGTGAACCGCGAGCTTCGCCATTGATAAGCAGCAAGAATTTGAAAGACTGGGGGGCGATCTGGCGTTATGTTAGGCGTGTAGTAAGACTTCGGAAGCTTTGTGAGGTTGTCGCCGGGTACGCCTGATCTATGTTGTGAGCAGCTCTTAGGACAAGGGCATGAACAAGAGAATTCCAGACTCCACCCCCAGCCATCGCGACCAATGGTTGGCACCCTGGAGAACCAGGGTGTAGGCCGCCCAACGGCTCTGCACGCAATACAAGTGCCCGGAGGCTTGGTGCAGCTGACGATCGGAGAGCCTTCCGGCCGCATTAGTCTCCAAGGCGTACCAGCGAGCGTGCTGATGTTCAACCTGTCCCCCGTGCAAGCCCTACGGCAGACTCGCGAGGGCCATTCTTTCGTGAGCCATATGCTGCACGGAGACATGACGCTCATGCCGTCCGGCATACCGAGCCAGTGGTCGTGGAACAGCACCTGCGACCGGCTGGACGTGATCATCTCCCCTGATGTGTTTGGCGACGGCAACGAACTCGCCGTGGTGGATCGCTTCCTCTTCCGTGATCGCGAAATGGAGGTTATATGTCACCGTCTCTACCAGGCAGTCAGCCTCGGCGGCATGGCCGACCGCCTCTATGTGGAGTCACTGGTGACGCAATTGGCTGTGTTGATCCGTCGGCGTCACTCCACAGCCTCAGCAGCCCTTAGGATTCCGCCGTCGAGCGGATTAACGCGCAGCCAGGCGCGGCGTGTGCTCGATTATATCGAAAGCCACCTCAGCCGCCATCTGACGCTCGGCGAGTTGGCGAGGATTGCAGGTCTGAGCCTGCACCACTTCGCGCGAATGTTCAAACGGACTGTAGGTATGGCGCCGCACCGATACGTACTGGAACGCCGGCTGGAGCGCGCCAAAGGGATGCTGCGCTCGACAGGTACCAGCCTCGTGGAAATCAGTTTGTCAACAGGCTTCTCGAGCCAGAGCCACTTCACAAGCACCTTCCGTCGCCTGGTGGGCCCGACGCCCACCGAATTTCAAGCCTGCGCTCGTCACAACTGTTCCTGACAACCGAGCCAGAGAAATAGAAAAGGAGAGGAACTGATGCGTTCAAGTGTCTTTGTGTGCCTATGCGTTTCGATGCTTCTGTCGCCAGTGCGCGCACTGGGCCACCATCAAGAACCAACCGTCCGACCCGATTCCCAGACGTCTCCCGTTGGCCGATGGACGACCTTCGACCACGCCACAGGCAAGGCCACGTCGGTGGTGAGCATCTGGAAAGAGAAGGGCGAACTGTACGGGCGAATCGAGAAACTCGTCGACCCGGATCCTAAAGACCCGGACCCCCGGTGCGACCGTTGTGAGGGCGAGCTGAAGGGCAAGCCGTTGATCGGGCTTCGCATTCTTTGGGACCTCAGGAAAGATGGCGACGAGTGGTCGGGCGGCAGGATCCTCGACCCGGACAATGGCAAGGTCTACAAGTGCTACGTCGCATTGGAGGACAACGGGGAGAAGCTAAAGGTACGCGGGTTCATCGGCTTCTCCCTCATTGGCCGCACCGAGTATTGGCTGCGCCAGGAGTAGCCTGTGGCCCGCTTGACCGCAGGCCCCTGGTTCAGCGCTGCAATTGAACTGTCCTGAACACCAACCTGGAGGATTTCCGATGAAAACAAGCACCATTACGGAGAATCGTGAGCTTAGGGGATGGGATAATCACTTCGAGACCGGCACACTGGCTCCGTTAAGGCTGCTCCAATTGCAGCGCTCCGAGCTTCAAGAGGCGGCCCGTCTTCTGGGTCGCGGCATGTGTGACAATCCCGCCAACATTCGGGCCTTCGGCATTCCAGATGCCGAGCGTCGGTCACAGGCATTAATGCGTTTTTTCGGGCCGGTTTTGCGCGGTTTGTATGAGCGGGGCCTAATCTGGGGCGCCTTTCGCGACGGCACACTGGTGGGAGTGTGCGGCATGGCGCGACCAGGCCTCTGCCAGCCGTCCGCACTGGAAAAGCTCCGTGTGGTCCCTTCGGTAGCCTTCGGCAACCCGGTCGGGACCCCTCTACGGGTGCTGCGATGGGTCGGCGAATGGGCGCGACGCGACCCCAGCGAGCCGCACTG
>DATJKY010000087.1:0-7727 GCA_035490955.1 Terriglobia bacterium
CAACGGCTGCGGTTGACGTAGGCTCGAAGCTCCTCCATCCCATACTGGCGCGCCAGTTCACGAGCGCTCACTCCCGCCCGCTTGGCCTTGAGCACGAACCACAGTTCCAGCCGAAGGTCCTTGTCCAGCGCGACGTCCTCCGCGTGCTCCGCCAGCAATTTGTTTCGCTTCTCGGGATAGTTGAGGTCATGATGGAAGATGCAGCGGTCCAAGTCCAGAGTGGTTCGAGTAACGTTCACGCCGTTGCCGCGATTATTCTCTTCGTGAACGAGTTGCTCGCCATCGATATCGAAGACCTGGCAATCCGGAACCCAGGTGCAGCTCACGATGTAATAGTTGTAGTTGATGGCCCGTGCCTGGAGCGTCCGCCCCGCCGAGTAGGCGCTCGGCCAGATTACCAGTTCCGCTCCCTGATTTGCCATCCGCTCCCACGGGTCCACCCAATTCACGTCGAAGCAGATCGCCAGGCCCACGCGACCAAAGTCGGTCTGGCAAACGGTAACGCTGTCGCCGGGACTGACCCTCCTTTCCGCGCACTCCGACTGCCAGACGGGGTACAGCTTGTTGTAAATGGCGGCCACTCGCCCCTGGCGGTCAATCAACACCGCCGAGTTGAAGCGCCGAACACCCTCGATGCGGTCAATCGGGCAGACGATGTAAGCTTGGTGCTTCTGGGCCAAGCGGGCAATGGTCGTGATGGTGGGGCCATCCAAGGGTTCTTGGGTGGTCTCTCGCTGACCCTGGCAAGTTTCGGGCAAGATGATGAGGTCAGCCCCAACGGCGCCTTCCTGGTCCACCAGTTCGGCAACTTGATCCAACGGGTGTCCATTTGTGAGAGCGATGCTGGCCACTCGGACCGGGCGGCCGATTTTTCCCTCTGCCCCGCCCAGAGGGACCACCGGTGCTTCCGGGCCCGCGCCGGCCTTCAGGTCCGTCACGCCGAATCCGCTGGCCAGGACACTCATCCCCATCGCCGACCCTTTAACAAATTGTCTTCTGTCCATGCGTTGCCTCCCTTCCATGCATCATAAGAGTTGGGATACAGCTGGCCTGTCACTCCCAGAGAGACAGTCTATCACCGTCATTTTGGCGAGTCCTCTCGCCATTCACCTTGTCTGCCACAAAATCCAATCCTGAAGACGCGGAAGAAGCCAGCCCCACCAGATCCGCAGACGATTGCGCAGAGCAGCGCATGAGCCTGAAGCTTACGACGACTGACGTGAAAGAAATGTGATCTACCATCCTCCATCGCCAGGAAGGATGAGACAATTTCATGCGCCAAGTTCCACATGGACCACTTCGTACGGGTCTACCCTGGGAACCGTCAATTCAACCCAGCTATCCCGGACCTGCCAAGAAGGCGTGGTCCGGCTCCACATTAGTGTGACGGATTTGGCAGTGGACCCCTGGGAAAGCCGAAGGCGCACTTGCACATTCAGGAGCGGTGTGAATTCTTCTTGAACCAACAGCTTCTTCCATTTGTTACCGGTGTTGGCAATCAAGTGCAGCAGCAGAGCGTTTCGCGAAACGGCTAACTGTGTGATCAGGCCGGCCCGGTAGTCCACTTGATAGGTTCGTGATCTGGCGAGGAACGGATCGAGCAGTAAGCGGAAGAAACCCCGGATGGACTTATTCAGAGTTTCTTCGTAGACCGCTTCCAGTCCCGAGCCAATGTAAATCGCCCGGCCTTTGCCCTGACGGCGGGAGATCACCGCCGGTCCCAGCGTGCGGCGATAGCCACGATCATAAGTTTCCGCGACCGCCTCTGACCCGCCCGTGGTTTCAAACAACATCACCTGGGGATCTTGGGGAATGAGCTCTCCGGTGGGGAGAATGCGCAGGTAGAGATCAGGCTTTTCCACGGGCTCCGCTGACTTGAAGCTTGCCCCCAGGAGTTTGGAGAGACCGTAATTGCGACGTGGCCTTCCGTACTCGTCCGTGACCGAGGTCAGGTGAGTCGCCACCAGCGTCCCGCCCGCGTCCACGAAACTCGCCAGCAGCGCGCATTGCGCCTCACTCAAACACGGAGCGTTGGGCACATAAACCAATAGGTATTTTGCCAACCGGTCCGCGGTGATTTCAAAATCCAGGAACGGCTCGGCGTCGTAGGCGAGATCCTTCAGAAGCTGATAAGCGCCATAGTAGTAGTTCCGGTAGGCGCGTGCGACAAACATTTCGCCCCGGTACCACGGAAAGGTCTGCGTTCCCACGAGGATCCCTGCCTGGGGTACGGGAGAGACGGATCGGAGGAGGGTATCATTGCTCTGGGCAAAATCGAAGACCTCCTTCATGCCGCGGATGGAAGCATCCTTCAGGATGTCTTCCGCCGAGTAAAAGAGACGGTTCAGGCCCCAGTAACAATAACCCACGCTCGCGGCGTTGGCCACGGCCGCGTCAAGGCGGAGCCGATCACCGTCGACCGAAGAGCTGTACCACCCGCGCTTGCTCTTGTCCTGGAGATGCTCGCAGTTGTATTCCGTATGCGAGCTGAGGTAGGTCCAGATAACTTTCCCGGTAGATTGGCCAACGCGCATGTTGAAAAGCTTTTCCTCCGGCGTCTCGGCCGCCTCGAACATGAACCCATCGGTGTAACGAAACGCCCGTGCCCGCACGTCATGGCCTAGCAAACCTGTATCGTTGTACATGATGGGTACGTCGCGGACCTGGCGCACCATATCGCAAATCTCTCCCATGAAGGCAAGCACAACGTCTTCCGTCATCCATCGCTCGAATTCGATGACATCTTCCAAAGTGTCCATGTCGTTTTGCAAAGGAATGCCCTTCCTCTGTGCCTTCTGATAGGCTGCTCTGCAGTGCCTGCAGTGGCAATAGCGCCGGCTCTGATCCATTCCCTCATAGGGCCCGTCGAAGTACATCAAATCCACGTCATAGTGGGTCACCACTTCCCGGATTCGCTGTTTGATCTGCTCGCGCAGGGGGCTGTTCAAGCATCCTTCGTAGAATTGAGTCCACCCCATGTGGTGGGTAACGTAAGGCTTGCCGCCGGCGTCGTATCGCGACCAATCCGGATAGTCCGGATTGTCCGCCCGCACATCCATGAACGGATGGTTGAGGGGATTGTAAGCGACAACCTTTAGTCCGGCGCCGTGAAACAGCTCCACCGTTTGGCGAAATGGGTCGTTCGTACCCAGTTCGGGGTGATGGGGAAGCTTGGTCTGTGTGGGGAAGAGCGAGAAGTACGAATAAGTAGGGTAACGGAACGAATCGCAGTTCAGGCGACGAGCGATCGCCAATGCCTTCTCGGGGTCGTATTCCAGGGTAGGGTAGAAAGGCGGGCAGTAACCTTCGGCAATTAACAACCGCGTAGACCGGATCCACTCAAAAGAGGGTTTCCAGGATGGGGCCACTGCGCCCGCAGCCGGCACCGCACGGTAACCCGCTTCACTCCCAAACGTGGTCACAACAGCTCCCACGCCCGCGCGCTCGAAGAGTTCGCGCCGGCTGATCTTTTCCATATAGCTTACGCAGCCTTGCGCTTTTCTTCCGACTGCACGTTGAAGAGCTTGAAGTCGGAGTACTGATGCACGTTGCGGAAGGTCCGGCCCTTCCACTCCACCGTCACCACCACTTCGCGAGGCAACCAAAACGTGGAGGTCATCTCTTTGAAGTGAACTTCGCTGAACTGGATCTCGGTAGTCTGCCGGGTGAGCCGGACTTTGGAAGCGGGTTTGAGCAGGTCGGTCCTCATGCGGATGATGTGGCCGGTGCCGGAGTCTACCCACGCCACTCCCTGCACGAGAATCAACACGGAAACCTCATCAACGTTGAAGCGCTCCACGCTACGGGCCGTTTCCGGCCTTTGCGCAAAGGCAACGACAAAGGTTCCGTGACCGGCGATGGTCTGGTGCCCCAAGAAGCGGAACGCCGCTCCAGGTTGGTAGGCGGGGTGGAAGAGGAGCGGCGTCGAGGCAAAACCTGTCGTGAGCATGAACCCGCCTTCCAGGCCGTGAGGCTGGACCCGCCCGCCCGTCGCATCGCTGCGGTATTCCTCCAGGCCCAGGGCCTGGTCCTGCTTCTCGGAGCGAGCCAAAAGGAGGTAGGCGTACTTCTGCTCGAGCGATTCCTTCACCTGCCCGTCCTGGCGCAGCATCTCCTCCCGGATCTGCTCGGTCGAGATGGTGTTGGGGAAGCCCTGAAAAAAAGCCCGAACGTCGTCGCCCGCTTTTTGCAGAATCCCGGCCAACTCGTCCTGGGTTGACGCGACTTCGAGCCCCCGGAGTTCGGGCAAGGCACGGGTCAAGTCGGCCACCGGCTGGGTGACTACCGACTTTACCTTGGTGTACTCTTCCAGCTGCATGCGGTCCTGGAGTTCGGTGTACAACGCCCGGACGGATGGAGGCATGTCCTTTGCTTCGCGGCCGCCAAGATAGTTCTTCATCTCTGTGGTGGCCTCTGGCGCGTCACCCAAGCTGAGCAACGCTCTGGCGCGAAGCAAGCGACTCTCCGCCGGCGCCCCGGCCTTGATGGCCTCCGCCAGGTACTGGTTGGCGGCCTCCCAGTTTTGTTGCAGAACCAGCACTCGTCCCAGTTCCTGAAGCAGCAAAGGGTCACTGGGAGCGACCGCCAGCGCCTGCATGAAGAATCCGGCGGCCTTCTTGTACTGATGTTGCCAGCTTTCCAGAACACCCAGAATTAGCAAAGGCTCCGTCTTGCGGGGCGACTCTCGATCGCTTGCGAGCTTGGCGGCTTCGCTGAATTGACGGGTGGCACTGTTCCAGGCTCCCGAATCCATCTGTGCCAAGCCCAGCATCAGGCTGCACTCTACACAAGAGGGTTCGCGCTGCACGACTCTCCTGAGAGCCGTGACGGCGCGCGCCGAGTCGTGCTGCTCCAGCAACTCGTCGACTCCTCGCTCCCAATCCTTGGCGGCAGAGGTCGACTTCCAGTCTGCGGCAGCCGCTTGGCGAAGCCGGGGCGCCACATATTGGATCAAATCAGCCTGCGAAAGCTGATCGGGATCCTGGGACTTCTCCCGCAGCGTAAGTTCAATCCCCCACGTCTTGTCGGCTGCGCCAAAGTCCACGGTTTCCAGGGCATCAGAGTAGCCGGACTTGCTCGCCACCACGGTGACGGTGAGCTTCTTGTACTGCTCAACCAGCAACTCGTAATCCGTGGCGAAATTGCCTTGCAAGTCCGTTTGCAGCGTTCTCAGGCCAAGGCGTCCGGTCCCGATGGAGACTCGAACCGTGGCCTCGCTGACGGGCTTGCCGTTAAGGCCGGTGACGCGGCCAAACACGTGCCACACAGCCTTTTCGATCGAGTGGAGCTCTGTAAGCGGACCCGGTCCCCTGCTCGCGCCGGGTGGAGCCTGGGCCAACGCAATCGTCGAACCACAGAGGGAGATGAGACAGACTAATACTTGAACCTTGATGCGGACCATGGCGGTCACTCCGGACCGAATGTAAGAAGTGGGCGGGCTGCGAGGGACGTGGGCCGCGCCCATCACTTCAAGTTTGCTCTCGAAAAAGCTGGCTTGCAACTGGCAAATTAATGTGATTCGCACGGCGGGTCTCAACGCGGTCTAAGGCGGCAATCAGAAGCAAGAGCCGATTCGTCGCTCCGCTCCGTCGAAAATCATCCAACCACTCCGTCATTCCGTAGCGACGAGGAATCTGCTGTTGCGAGAAGAAGATAAGAAGCAGATTCCTCGCTTCGCCCTGCACCATACGGTGCGGGGCTTCGCTCGGAATGACAGGCTGGGTGACTTTCATGTCCATTGGTGGGCCGAAGGCCCATGTAACACTCGGAATGACAGGGTGGAAATGTTCGCAGCAAGAGAAGAAGCTTGATGTACCCTTGGGCCAGCGTACCATCCTGACCCACCTCATGGATGCCGTGGAGAGGGCATTCGGGTGAAGGTTGGGGCTCGGCACGCGGGAGCGTTTGAAAATGGAGTCGAAAACCGGAAACACGCTCGACTTGTCCCGCAGACTGGGGATGCTGGATGCGACCGCGATTGTCGTGGGCATCGTGATTGGATCCGGCATTTTTGTCCTTCCCAACCTGATTGCCCGAAACCTGCCGTCGAGCGGCGCTATTCTGACCACCTGGATCGTTTCTGGCGTACTCTCCTTCTTTGGAGCGTTGGCTTACGCCGAACTGGGAGCGATGATCCCTGAGACCGGCGGTCAATATGTGTATCTGCGGGAAGCATACGGTCCAATGTGCGCGTTCGTGTGCGCTTGGACATTCATGCTCGCGGTCTTGTCCGGGGGCAGCGCATGGCTGGCGGTCACGTTCTCCATCTATGCTGGCTACTTCGTGCCGCTCACGCCGGCCACAAGCAAGCTGACGTCGGTTGGGCTTATTGCGGTCCTATCCCTGGTCAACTACCTGGGTGTCCGAGAAGGCGCCTGGGTCCAGCGCACATTCACCTGTCTGAAGATTGCGGCGCTTCTGGTTCTCATCGGCGCCGCATTCTGGGCGCCACAATCCGCCGCGGTCGGCAAGGCATCGGAGCACTCTCCGGTTTCTTTCACCGGCCTCGGCGTTGGGATGGCAGCTTGCTTGATGGCGTACAACGGGTGGAGCTACGTCAGCTTCGTGGCGGGCGAAGTACGAGACCCCCAACGAAACCTGCGGCGCGCGCTGGTGATCGGCATGGCCGCAGTTATGGTCCTCTATGTCTTCGCAAACCTGGCCTACTTGAAAGTGATGGCGATACCGGAAATCGCCTCGACCGAACGCGTTGGAGCCGATCTGGCCACGAGAACCATGGGCTCGATAGGTGGAACTTTTGTGTCTCTGACTGTCCTGCTTTCGATTATCGGCGCGGTGAACGGTTGCATTTTGACGGCCGCCCGTCTCCCGTTCGCACAGGCTCGGGATCGGCTGTTTTTTGCTCACTTCGGAGAGGTTCATCCCAGGTTTCAGACCCCAGCCGTCGCCATTTTGTGGGGAGGACTTTGGACAGTGATCCTCGTCCTCAGTGGCTCCTACGAGACCCTCTATTCGTACTCCATACTTGCGGCATGGATCTTCTACACCTTGAGTGTCGCGGCGGTGTTCGTTCTGCGTCGCAAGCTCCCGGACGCTGTCCGGCCTTACAGGATGTGGGGCTACCCCTTCACGCTGTGGCTCTTCCTGGTGGTGTCTGTCTGGTTTGTGATGAATGCCTTCGTGGCGCAGCCATGGCCCTCATTCATGGCCTTATTCATTGTCGCTAGCGGAGTGCTGGCGTTCTGGATCTGGAGGAGGCTGCTACCCAGCAAGGCTTTGGATTGAGCTGTTCTCACCAGGACTAGGTAAACGCTAGGCGACAAGGCAGGAGTCACCCACGGAAGGTGTGACCTAACTTCTGAGTGGCCGCCGATCCGTCCGGAACCGTCAATCGCGGCAAATCGGTGGTTTGGGCGTTATGGGTCAAGTTGACCCCATGCTCCCGAATTCCGATTGCCGTGTTATTTGCCGACTATCGAGGGTCCTGGTGCAGCAGCTTGAGGTACTACCCGGCCTCGATAATCGCAAGCTCTCCGAAGTCGCCCGGCTTACGCCGAGTCGAAGGTCAGTGGCCCGCATCTCAACCACCCTCGAGTTTCACTGTGGGCTTACGCTCTGTCAGCGACGAGATGGCCGCGAGGACGACGAAGGCCTCCAAGAAGACCGAATTGACAGCTCCTTTTTCCGTAGCGAAGCATCTAATCCCAGGAATCAGCAGGCGGTCGGCGGAGGTATTATCGGGCGATCGTGGCTGGTCAGCCATCTAA
>DATJKY010000088.1:0-3268 GCA_035490955.1 Terriglobia bacterium
GAGTTGGTGCAACAGCCAAACCTTCGCCATCTTCCAGTCGAGTATCACTGTCTCCGGGGACACGCGCAAGACCTCCGCGGTTTCCTCCACACTCAATCCGCCAAAGAAGCGCAGCTCTATGACGCGACGCTTTCGGTCATCGACAGTCGCCAACTTGTCCAACGCGTTATCCAAATCGATGAGGTCGGTGGGCGGCTCACTGCATACGAGAAGGGCTTCATCCAAAGGCAGGCGAACAGTGTCTCCGCCTCTTTTGTGGCTGCGGCGAGAGCGGGCGAAATCGACCAGAATGCGCCGCATCAACTGCGCGCAAATGCCGAAAAACTGCGCTCGGTTTTGCCAAGTGATTTTCCGGAAGTCAACCAGACGCAGGTAGACTTCATTGATCAAAGCTGTGGTCTGGAGGGTGTTCCCGGATCCTTCTGCGGCCAAATACCGCCGAGCCGTCCGGTGCAGTTCGTCATACACCAACGGTGTCAGCTTGTTGAGCGCCTCTTCGTCTCCGGCACTCCAGGCCTGGAGTAACTGCGTAACGTCGTGCGCGGAGGGCGTCATCCCATAACCCTCCCCGGGGGTCAAACTTAGCCCGTCAGGCAAGAAACCTAGCACGGTCGCCAAGCGGTTTCAAGCGGAAAACGAGGGTGGAAAACAAGGGTGGAAAACGAGGGCGCATAAGGGTGGGACGGCGGGCAAGTGCTCGTACAAGCTGAGGGAAAAGGTTCTACGTTTGAGCTTGGAGCGCCCGGCTGCGTGCTTCGACTCCTTAAATCAGCCGCTTGCCGTGCCTAACAATGTAACCGGCGAAATTGCTGGGCCGGGCCTCGGCCAGCGCTCTCGAAGGATAAAGATGCAGGTCGAGGCGCGAATCACAATTTAGCGAGATCTCCGAGGTTAAATGGACGCGCTCAACGAAATTAAGGGGGTCTACGTCCGGGGAAAAGATGGCGAGGTCGATGTCGCTGTCTTCGTCCGCATTGTCTGTGAGTTGCGATCCAAAGAGATACGCAGCTTCGATCCGGACCCTCTCACGGGCACGCGCTAATCCATCGTCAATGAGTTCCTCTAAATTTGCGACTGTAGCCATTCGATAAATTCCTTCGTCTCGGGTATGAGCATCTCCACCTCCTTGGTGGTGGCCTCGGATGGGCCTTCGTCCCAGTCCCCGGGGTACCTTGACTCAACATAATACTGCCTCAAATTCTCGATGAGAAGCGTCTGTTTCTTTGTCAATCTCAGGCCGCAGCGCTCGGACAGGCCCCGCAACCCATGAATTCTTGGCGGCTGGACTTCTGATCTCCTAAGCAGTAGCGCCTTTAGAGTCTTTCGACTGCCTGTTGGAGATGAAATAAGGCGTTCAGTTCTTGCCCGGCGCGATGCAAGGCTTCGGCGGAAACCATATCCGATTCCGCGAAGCGCAGCCAGTGTTGGATATCCTCATCGATGCCCACGCCGTTGGGGATTGTAGCAGAAATATGCTGAAGGGGCCGAAGGGGCAACGAATTGAACCAACCTTTGAGCGGGGGGCAGATGGTGATTGCCCGCATCGACGAAGGCGGCGTGATGACAACCTCGGGCCGCTGGGAGGACACGCTGTATTGCTGACGTCTACGCGTCGCACCCTACATGAGGACTTCTTGAGGGAGGGCGAATAATGAGGTAAGCGAGCGGGCCGAGCAGCAAAGCTACGGGGCCCCAGCGCAGCGCGAATCGGTCGCTTCCCAAGAGCGCCACACCACTCATCACCAGAGGCGCACCGACCACATATACCAATCCCTTCCGACCCCACGGGATGCAAAAGGGACGCGGCATGTCGGGTTTTTTACGACGAAGCTGCCAGGCGGCCAGAAAGGTTAGCACCGACGTGGCAATTCGCAGCCAGATGTAAAGGCTGATGAGCTGGGTCAGCGTTTCCGCAGAGAAGAGGGCGTAAATGATGGCGGAAAATGCAATGGCGACCCACGGGGTGCCGTAACGGGAATGGACGCGAGTAAGAACGGAGGGGAGATAGCCGTCCTGGGCCAAGGTAAAGGGCATTCGGGTGGTGCTGAGGACGGAACTGTTGAGCAGGGCGACGCTGGACAGGGCGGCAGCTGCCGTCATCCATACCCCAAGCCAGAGCCCTCCAATGGCCTGCGCGGCGTCGGCAAAATAACGGGTGTTCCAGTCGTGCCAGTTGCCCAACGCCGCCAGGGAGCACAAAGTGGGGAAGAAGTAGGTGGCGATGGATAACGGCACCACTAAGGCCAGTGCCCGCGGGTAGCTGCGTTGGGGCTTGTCCACTTCTTCGGCAACCGTGGAGAGTTGCTCGTAGCCGGAGTAGCTCCAGAGCGCCAAGGCTAGCCCCACACCGAAGACCTCGAACAAGGGACGATGCGGAGGCACCAGAGGAAGAAAAGGGTTGAAGCGCCATTTCATGAATCCCGTCACGCAGAGCGCCACCACCGGCAGCAGGACAAACATTTCAAGCAGAGTGGCGACGAGTCCCACCACCTGAATGCCGCGAATGTTGACGTAGGCAATTATGGCGATCAGCACTACCGCCACCAGCGTATGCTTCCACCCTTGGGTCTGCGGGAAGTAGAAGCCCAGGTAGTCGGCAAACAGCACGGCATAGGCGCTGCAGAGTAGGAAAGCGGCACACCAATTCCACCAGCCTGCCAGGAATCCCCAGAAGTCACCGAAGGCGGCGCGAACCCAGCGGTAAAAGCCTCCCTCTACAGGCATCGCGGTGGTGAGCTCTGCGGCCACCAGGGACATGGGGATGCACCACAAGAAAGGGAGCGTCAACAAATAGATGAGCGCTATGCCGGGGCCAGAAGACGCTACCACGCCTTCGATGCCAAACGGGCCCCCCGTCGTGTAGGAGTACATCACGAAGACGAAATAGAAGAGACCGGCCTTCTTGGCTTGAGGCATGGGCCCTCTCAGCTCACCCAATCAAGTAACTTGTACCAGGCTCCGGCCAAGGGAAGGAACCAGGGCGTCCCGTTGTACAGTCCCAGGGGCGCGCTCGGGAATGACAGGCCGGCGAAGGGGTTCGCATCCGGCTGGCCGCAAATCACCTCAGCCATCTTCACCCCCAGATAGGTTGCCATCGCCACACCGTGCCCGGCGTATCCGAGGGCATAGTACAACCCATCCAATTGCCCGGCGTGGGGCATGATGTCAAACGCAAAGTCCAGCGTCCCGCCCCACACATAATCAACCTGTACGCCGCGCAGTTGCGGATACACGGTGAGCATCCCACGGCGAAGAATTCTTTCGCTGG
>DATJKY010000089.1:0-5490 GCA_035490955.1 Terriglobia bacterium
CACCACGGCCGGCAAAGTGATCGGCTTGCAACACCGCGGCGCCGACCAGCTCGTCTATGCCATCGAGGACGTGCGCCGAGCCTGCGAATTGGGTATCCGCAGCGTGCTGCCGGCCGACCTGGGGCTGATTTGGGTGCTGAACGAGATGAAGAAGAAGGGGGATTTACCGAAGAACCTGGTGATCAAAAGCTCCGTCACACTTCCTGCCGCCAATCCGGCAACGGCCAAGATCTTCGAGAACCTCGGTGTCACGACGATGAACGTGCCCACCGACCTGAGTCCTGCCCAGTTCGGTGCCATCCGGCAGGCGGTGGATATCCCCATTGATACCTACATCGAGGTGCCGGACAATTTCGGCGGCTTCATTCGCTACTATGAGATGCCGCAACTCATCAGGGTGGCAGCGCCCTTGTATCTCAAGTTCGGCCTGCGCAACGCCCCGGACATCTACCCCTCGGGCGCCCAGCTTGAGGATATCGCCTGTCGCATGGGTCGCGAGCGGGTGCGGCGCGCCCGCATCGCCCTGGATCTGATGGAGCGCTACGCGCCCGAAGTAAAGATGTCACCGCTCGGTAGTGCCGACCTCGGAATTCCCGAAGTCTAAGGTAACTATTGTCACCTTTGCTTTGGCCTTCTTTTCTCTGTGTTAAGATTGGGTCGGGGAGCTTTGGAAATGCCCATCAAGACCCAGGCTACGATCGGGGACCTCTGTCATGTGCCCGAAAATGGCAAAGCTGAGATTGTCAACGGAGAACTTCGCCTCATGTCGCCAACTGGGGATTTGCCTGGCAGCGCAGCCGATGAAGTCTTTGTATCCCTGCGCGCCCATGCGCGGCGGACGGGCGTGGGCAGGGCCTATGGGGACAATAAAGGGTTCATCGTGAGTCTGCCGAACAGGAAATCTTTCAGCCCCGACGCCGCCTACTACACTGGCCCGCGGACAGGCGGCAAGTTTCTGGAAGGCGCTCCAATTTTCGCTGTGGAGGTGCGCAGTGAAGCCGATTACGGCCCAGCCGCCGAGCGGGAGATGGCTGCCAAACGCCGTGATTACTTCGCCGCTGGTACCGTGGTGGTGTGGGATGTCGACGTGCTGAGGTCCGAAGTCGTGAGAGTGTATCGAGCGACCGATCCTGATAGTCCGAAGGTTTACCGCCGGGGCGACCTGGCCGAAGCCGAACCCGCCGTTCCGGGCTGGAAGATGCCCGTCGAAGATTTGTTCACCTGAGCGAAGATCACCCCTCGGCGGTAGTTACGTCGGAATTCCCGAAATCTCCACGCAGACTCGTGCGAAAACCCGAGTTTGCCTCTCGTAGATGCCGGCTTCAGCCGGGCATCTTGTTGAAAAGGGCGTCCCGGCCTCGGGACGCTGTCGGAACAAGTTCCGGCCGCCGCTACGAAAGCGCCGGGGGATGGATTTTCACACAGTACTCTGAAGGCGGCGTTAAGCCGCCGCACTCCAAGGCGGGCTGGCCCGCAACGTACTGACCATTGGAGGCAACATCGTGAACGACCATTCGCTTCGCCAGCATCTCCTGGAATTGCTTCGCGGCGGCAACGCCCACGTCGAGTTCGACGCTGTGGTTGGGAACCTGCCCGCCAAGCTTCGCGGGGTGAAGCCGGCCGGGCTCGACTTTACCGCCTGGCGGCTCCTGGAACACATGCGGCTCGCCCAGTGGGACGTTCTCGAGTTCAGCCGAAATCCCAAGCATGTTTCGCCGGAATTCCCGGCGGGCTACTGGCCCAAAGGAGATGCTCCGCCGAACGACGCGGCTTGGAAGAAAAGCGTGGCCGGATTTCACTCTGATTTAGAGGCCATGCAAAAGTTGGTCGAAGACCCTGCTACCGACTTGTTTGCCCGCATTCCCCACGGCGACGGCCAGACCATACTGCGCGAGGCCATGCTTGTCGCTGACCACAACGCTTACCACCTCGGGCAATTGGTGATGCTCCGCCGGCTCTTGGGGGCTTGGCGGTAGACCTAGAACGTGAGCCCTATACGAAAGATGTTTACGGCGTAGAAGTAGAGTTCGGCGTCGAGAGATCGTTTAATGTTCTCCCCTTTGCGGAAGCCGTGCTGCTCTCCCGAAAACAGCAGGTATCCCACGGGAGTTCCCTTCTTCCGCAGCGCCTTCACCATGATCTCGGCCTGATTCGGGGGGACGATCATATCCTCTTCACCCTGGAAAAAGATCACAGGAACCGAAAGCCGGTCGGCATAGGTGAGGGGCGACCGCTCGCGATACAGGTCTTCTCGATCAGGATAGGGGCCAACCAGGGACTCGAGGTACCGCGACTCGAACTTATGAGTGTCGCGCGCGAGCACCGCCAAATCGCAGACACCGTAGTGACTGGCGCCACCCCGGAAATAACCTCGGAAAGTAAGCGCCGCAAGGGTAGTATAACCGCCCGCGCTACCCCCCGTTATCACGCTCCGAGCGGCGTCCACCCAACCCTTCTTCGCCAGGAAGCGGGCGCCGTTGACGCAATCGTCCACATCCACAATGCCCCAGTTTGCGTCGAGCCGCTCGCGGTACTCCCGGCCGAATCCCGTGCTGCCGCCGTAGTTCACGTCCAGAACTGAAATCCCCCGGCTGGTCCAGTACTGCGATCGGAGGTCCAGCGTGCTGGACGCCGCAGCCGTAGGGCCACCGTGGCATTTGACCAGCAGCGGGGGCTTGTCACCCTCCGGAGCCTGATAGTCCGGATTAAAAGCCGGATAGTAGAGCCCGAAAGCTGTTTTGTTTCCTTCAGTCGGAAACTCAACCGATTCGACCCGGGTGAAATATCGCGCCAAGCCCGGTTCGTCGGCAATCAGGGTGGACTTTTTCAGAATCTCGGTCTTCCCTGTCGCCAAGTCGAACAGGACAAAACTCGGAGGGATTGCCGCCGAGCCGGCCCGAAAAACCACCCGACCTCCCTGGGCGCGAACGGACGAGAAATCGGTGTAAGGGAGGTCGAAAACGGTAAAGCGGCCTGAACCCAACTCGATGCTGCCGAGTCGCCCCAGCCCTTTAGACACGTAAGAACAGATCACCCGGCCGGCAGCGGCAAATGCATAGGTGGACATACCGAAAACCCACTGTGGCTGGCCGAACTCGGCTTCCATAGGCGCTACGGCCTCGATCCTGAGCGTGTCCAGTCGACACCGGTAGAGATTCCACCAACCGTTGCGGTCCGAGACGAAGAACAACGCACTACCGTCGGGCGTCCATTCCGGCTGAAAGATCGATTCCCTTTCCCCGCCCGCAATCACCGTAGAATGGCCGGTTGGCATACCGGCTGAATCCAGTTGAAGCGCATAGAGCGTCGTGCCGACCCATGGCATGCGCGGATGGTCCCATGCAAGATAGGCTAACCACCGGCCGTCGGGTGAGAGGCGCGGCGAAGAATAGAAGTCGTGGCCGGACGCGAGGACACAGCCGCTGTCTGGTTCAGAAGCACCGAGATCCATGCGGACGATCGTATTCACGGCTTCATGCCCGGATGTGGTGTGGTCCTCACGCACGCCGATCCAACTGTGGCGCCTGGAATCGATCACGCCGTCGGCATATCGCAGCAGGCCTTGGGGAGTGATCGGTACCGGTTCGGCCGCAACCTCATCTATACGGTAGATCCGTTGGTCCTCGTAATTGGAGAAATAAAGCGTTCCATCTGCGATAGTCCATGCTCCGCCACCGTACTCATGCACCCGGGTGCGTACATTGAAGGGTTGCCGAACCATATCCTCACCCTTGGCGCTCCCAGGCACGTAGCGAACTACGACGTTACGTCCGGCCTCCTCCGGCCGAGATTCAAGCCAGTAAACCTCGCGGCCGTCAAGCCGGATTTCCGATAGCCCGACCGATTGGCGGACGATCAGGTCCGAGGTGATGGGGGATTTCCAACAGCCATACGGGGCGATTTTCACCCTTCCTCCTTCTGATACCCCCAATGCAGGGCCGGGGCAACCCAGGCCCTGCAGCGCGAAGCGCCTTGGAGTGCGGGTAGCGCCAGCTACCGCCTTGACCAGCTCGCTGTGGAAAAGGTGGTCTTCACCCTCTCCGCGCCATGACTGCAGAAAAGCAAGGCGGCAGCTTACCTGCCGCACTCCAAGGCTCGCCTGCGGCGAGCAGTCCGAGCGAACATCCACAATCTCTTATCGATCTCGTGCGCTAAGCGCTAAAGATTATAGCAACCACAGTAGCGTACCTACTATGTCGCCGAGTCAAGGCCCCAAGGTCAAGGCATGGCCGGCGCGTTGTGGTCCTTCCTCGAATACGTGTACGAGCTTGCTCGATACCAAAGACCTCAGAGTTCCGTCCAATCCGTCCCGCCTCTTATATTACCGCGTAGATGATACACGTTGTTATAAATTATTTGTATATATATGACTAATAGATGGGCTGGCACTTGCGGCCTTCAGGCGATCCCACCTACACTTCAGCAAGGGGGGGCAGGTGGTAATCGGTGAAAGGCTGCGTACGCTGCGCCAGCAGAAGGGCTTTTCTCAAGGCGACCTCGAGAGGGCCAGTGGCCTATTGCGTTGTTACATCTCCCGAGTGGAGCTCGGCTACACGGTACCCTCGCTCGAAACTCTGGAGAGATTTGCGGCAGCCTTGGACGTGCCCCTGTATCGGCTCTTCTATGAGGGTGAAGGCGCACCGCCGACGCCCCACTTGACCCGCCGCCCGAGCCTGTGGGAGCTCGCTCACGACGCCGGCACCGATCAAGCGGAAGCACGATTCTTGTTGAAGGTTGGGAAGCTGGCGACACAACTGAGAGAATCCGACCGCTCCCTTCTGCTCGACCTTGCCGCCAAACTCGCCGGGCGCCCCAAGAAGAAACCCAAGACACCCTTGTGAGCTATGTCGGTTTGCTGGGTTTCGAAAATAGGCGGCCGAACCCCCTCACCCGGCTCGCTACGCTCGCCACCCTCTCCCCCCAAAAGGGGGCGAGGGCTGGCAAAAGTCTGCGGTACCCGGCTCACCTTCCAGGACCGAATTTCCAGCCGAACGACGTGGTGACGCCGAAGTCGTTCTTCGGGGCGCTGGTTGGTGGCCGGCTGTCGTAGTTCTCGTACACACTGAGTTTCCAGAAAAGGTTGTGGACGATTTCCAGCATCACGTAAGAGTTGCTCACGAAGCGAATCCGCCCCGCGTCGGTGAGGCTGGGGAGAACCGCTAGCTGGCTGTTAATCTGGGTTGTTCTGAAGCGGTAGGTGTTGAAATTGACTGCCAGAAGTGATTCCAGGCTGTTGGTTGGCGCCGGCTGGCCTGATACATCAGAGTAATGCTCGTTATCGTACACGAGTCCAACCACACCTGAAAAGTTGGTCCGGTCGGTACGTACAAGATCATGGCCCGCCCCGCCCCCCAGCGTAGTGCGAGCCGTTAGATCCTGTTGGCTGCTGCGCAAAAAATTGGCCATTGTAGCGGCATACCAGTTGCGGGTGAAATATCTGTTGTAGTCAAAATCAAGTATATAGCGAGTGGTGTTGGTTCCTCGCGATTG
>DATJKY010000090.1:0-3565 GCA_035490955.1 Terriglobia bacterium
CAGACCTCTTGTGTACCAGCTGTCACGCCCGTGGCACGGCTGGGTAGCGAAGTCTGGAAGTGATAAACGCTGAAGGCATCTAAGCGTGAAGCACGCCTCAAGATCAGATCTCCCAGGGGTGAAAGGTGGGCGGCTACCCCACCGAGAACCCCATGAAGGGCCGTCGAAGACGACGACGTCTATAGGCCAGAGGTATAAGCCGAGTAATCGGTTCAGCTTACTGGTCCTAATCGCCCGTTCGGCTTGACCATAATTTCTGCTCAATACACAGTTGACAGTCAACGGCAGCAATGGCGACTCACTGTCGCCACGCCTTCAAAAGCATGCGGCGCCGCACTATTCAGAAGAGCAGTGGCTAGCGCGGTCATCTGCGCTAAGTAGGTGAGTACATTTTCCGGCCACTCGCCACTAACCACTAGCCACTGTTCTTAAGGTTTTCCGGCGATCATACCGGAGGGGCCACACCCGTTCCCATCCCGAACACGGAAGTTAAGCCCTCCAGGGCCGATGGTACTGCAAGGGTAGCCTTGTGGGAGAGTAGGTCGTCGCCGGGATTGAAATGACTGGGACTCGGGGTTTGAGACTTAGGGGTTCCGGGAAGAGCGCAACTCCAAACCGACCTCGATGCCTGGATTATTGGGACAGACCCAGGGCAACCTGGGTCTGAGCCCGCGAGGCGGTTTTTTCGAACGTCTTCGGACGTTACGAACCTAATGGCCGCCTCATCAAGGGCTCGCGATCAGCAACGGTCGCGAGCCCTTTTGCTTTCGTCGGGGCAGCCACTTAAAGATGTGCTGGACGGCCCGATCTGAAATCCGGAATCTGCCATCTGCAATTCGCGCAAACGGGCCGGAGAGTAGGTCGTGGCCGCGATTAGGGAGCGAAAATGGCCGAGTTTCGTCTCGGCCTTTTTGTGACACCAAGGTGAGGGTGAATGCTCGGAACTGCAAGTTGTGCCGGGAGGAGGGCAAGGAGCTGCGGAACAGCCACCTGCTCCCCAAAGGGCTTTATCCGTCGGATTTCCCTCGGATGTTGTGATCCATGTCACGGTCTGCACGGACTTCGCGTCGCAAGGTTCCTGCTGTGTCCCATCCAGGGTTCCGGAGAACCCTCACACCACCTATGCGCTCCTCACACAAGGCGTTTACTTCAGAGTGTTGACTGCGAAAGATCCACCCGTCGTGTTACGATCAAGTTTCGAATGGCTGGATGCAATTGAGCTTTTGGCAGCAGTGGAAACCCGCCAGGAGCGACCGGTGCTGAGCCTAGCGCTCGCGACAGGACTCTGCGGCGTGGCACTGGGCGGCTGGTCCGTCGGTCCTCAGTCGAGCCATCCCGGCAGCTCGTTCCGGCACAAACCCTCGATTTCCGCGACGCTTCGGGAAGATACTTTGCGTCCCTTTCCCTCGCATCGGATGGTGGCGTCATCCTCTCTCTTGAGGACGTGGCGCAGTTCAGTGACGGCGGGACGTTTGTTGCATATCCGTATCTCATTTCCACGAGCTCAACGTCGCCTAGGGGGACCAGCTCGTCGGCCACTGAGCCTTTGCTCGGCCCGCACAGCAGTTGAGGTGGCTAAATTTTGTAAGAAACCCGCTAACCGTGCCGATTACCCTGTTCGATAATCGTGGCCGAAAGGTCTGGCGCGCACCGTGAACGGGCCTGCGCATGCTAGAATATAGGAGTCTGAGGTCCACGATGGGCCAGCCCAAAGTAGGTGAGCGTAGACGTATCACCAAAATCGATGAAGCGGCCATCCGTGTGCATATCGAGCCGCTCGAAGAGGGTGGTTACCTGGCCACCAGTCCGGACGTGCCGGGCCTCGTCGCTGAGGGGCGGAGCGTCGTGGAAGCCGTAGAGATTGCCCAAGGACTAACGCGCAAAATCGTCGAGTCCTGCCTCGAACATGGCGATCCGCTTCCCCCAGCGCTCGCCAACCTGCGCAAACCTCCGCTGGACTTGCTCGTTCCAGTGGGCGTCCGCTGATGGGACGACTTGCGGGGCTTCAGTTACCGCGAGGTCGCCCGCAAACTGCGGGCGTTAGGCTTCGCCTTTGATCGCCCCGGTCCGGGCAGTCACGAGATCTGGCGGAACGTAGCGACTGGCCGCAAGGTCACCCTACCTCACCACAGCCGCGATATGGCGGAAGGGACCCTTCGAGCTATTTTGCGCGAGGCAGGTATCGATGTGGACCAGTTTCTGAGGGCGTGAACACCTATGAAGAAAGTCCCGGCCAAGCGCAAGGTCAGGCAGTTTACCGTCGTCATCGAACAAGACGAAGACGGCTACTACGTAGCAACGGTCCCTTCGTTGCCGAGCTGCTATACCCAGGCCCGAACCTGGAAGAATTGGCCCCGCGGATTCGTGAAGTGATCGCTCTTTGCCTAGCTGAACAAGACGCGCCCCGCATGAAGTTTGTGGCCCTCGAACAGGTCGAGGTCAGTGCTTGAGCCGACTGCATCCGGTGCGGTCGCGCGACGTGATTCGTTTCCTTCAGTCCCTCGGATTTGTGCAAGTACGCCAGAAGGGCAGTCACAGATTCTTTCGGCATCAGGACGGTCGGACTGCGACCGTTCCCGACCACCGGGACGAAAGACCTTGGTCGCGGCATTTTGGCCAAGATACTTGGCGATGCCGGAGTGAAACCTTCTGACTTCCTGGCGTGGTTATCCTGAGGTGCGGTGAGGGAGGATGGAGTCACCTCTTGAGCTTTTGCTCCAAGGCGCGCTGGAGCCTTTGCTTGACCTCCGCAGGGAGAGGCGCCGGCTCCATGTTGCAGTACATTTCGATGGTCCTCCGTGTGGTATCGACCACGATGCCGCAGTCCTCGCAGTCTTCCAGGTGGCGCATCAGTGCCTCAGCTAGAGTGGGGTCGAGTTCACCTTCCAGGTATTCTGACAGTTCGCGAATCACTTCTTTGCACTTCATCGTTCTGCACTTCACTGTGGTCCTCGCCGGAAGTACTTGTTGAGCTGCTCGCGGAGCTTGAGCCGCGCCCGTAGCAAGCGCGATTTGACGGCCGGCACCGAGAGGCCAAGCATCTTCGCGGTCTCTTCGGTGGAGAATTCCTCCACGTCCCGCAGCATAAACACGGTGCGAAACTGCGGTTCCAACTTTTCTATGGCTTGGCTCAAGATGTCTCGCAGCTCTGTCTCAGCATAGGTCCGCTCGGGATTTACCGCCCAGTCTTCAATCTCCCTTGGCATCAAGCTGCGGTCGTCCGTCTCTACCGGTTCGTCCAGCGACACCGACGAGGCCCTGCGACGCTTGCGCAGTTTCATCAGCGCCTCGTTCACCGCGATCCGCACCAGCCAGGTGTAAAAGCGGGAGTCCCCTTGAAACTGGCCAAGATTGGAGTATGCCTTCAGGAAACTGTCCTGCAACACATCCTCGGCATCCTCCTGGTTCCCGGTTATATTGAGTGCCAGCCGATAAATGTGCCGGTCGTACTGATTGATTAGCGTGGCGAAAGACTCCGCGTTGCCAGCGCGCGCTTCGGCCACGAGCACATCTTCGTTATCCAAGTGCGTAGGCATGATAGCGTCTCAGAATCGCCTCTCGCTCG
>DATJKY010000091.1:0-7147 GCA_035490955.1 Terriglobia bacterium
CATCGTGTTCACCGCGAGCGGAACGCATGATCCCGACACGGCGGATGGAAAGATGGTCGGCATTGTGGCTGAACCGGACGCGATTGCTCTTGCCAACGATGGAAAAGACGGCAAGAAGCCCCTCTCCGCGGGAAAGCGCTATTCGACCTCAAAGCTGTGCACGGTCCTTTATGTCTATGAACTGCACCGTCGATTACGGCGGGCCGGTAGCTCAATCTCATCGATTGCTTTCGACCCCGGGGCCGTGCCCGAGACCGGGCTGCTCCGGACGATGCCGAAGCCTGTGCAGTGGCTCGCGAAAACTCGCTTCATGAAATGGATCATGATACGAGTTGGCGTAACGCAGGGCTCCATCAGCTTCTCTGGTGCACCCCTCGCTCAGGTTGCTGCTGATCCCGCATACAGCAACGGGTCTGGCAAGTATTTCCAGTCGAATAACGGCGCACTCAGTGATACGCGATCTTCTAAACTGTCCTATGACGAACAGCGAGCACTGAAATTATGGAACGACTCAAAGAGGCTCGTACGATTGCTGCCAAACGAAGAGGCCGTTCAGCTGCGGTGACAACGGACAGAAGATTGATTATCGCCGCGACAGCGTTGCTCGACTCCGGTGTCAGGGGCCGTCATGCTCCGGACGGTCGGCCATGCTTCCGGAATCTCTCACGATGCTGCCTACAAGCATTTTAAGAGCCGTGATGCGCTATTGGCTGTCGTGGCTACGGCCGCCCTTGATTCTCACACCGGCCTCGCCGTACTGGAGCTGCTGCGCGAACTAGCCCAGGAGGTCCCACAATGAAGAGGAAGTCTAAGATCCTAACCGGCTCGGCGATTGTCTTTGTTGCCTTGCTCATCGCATTGTTCCTTGCAAGAAAACAGTTTGTCGGTGGTCCCGGCAGCCCCACCGTAGAAGGATCCCGCGCGGTCACGGATGGCGGAATTAAAATTCCCGGTTGGAACGGAAGAGTCGATGCTGCTGAAGAGAAAGCGGGCATGACCCCGGCCACCAGTTACTGGAAGACCGAATCGACGGCGTCGGGAGACTTTACAGTCAAAGCGACGTTCAACGAACCAAAATACATGAATCTCAATTCTCACCCGCATCCCTACGGAGTATTTATCGGTGGGAACGACATGGGTACACCTAGCCAGACCGAGCTCTACTGCGCTGCATTTGGAAACGGGAAGTTTATCGTGCGCGGGTTTGGACCAGAGCCGTTCAGGATGAACGGATTCCTCGGTGAGAGCAACGCCGTGATTCACAAAGCCGCCGGACGCGGCCAGCCAGTGACTCAGGACATTTCTCTCTCAGTAAGAGGAGATAAGGTGGTTTGCTCCATCAACGGATCGATTGTTGCAAGCTACAACAAAAATGCCCTCGTAGGCTCCGGCAAGCTGAAATCGACGAATGGCTATTATGGCCTCCGTTTCGCGCATAACACGGACGTGTTCGTCAGTGGACTGGTCATGTCAACGAATTGAGCGCCGCAGGCTGTAAAGGCAGAGATTTAGGAACGGGAACGTCTTGAGGGTTTCGATGAGGACCTTGGGCAGCCGAGAGGTCCATGGTCCTCTAAGGCTGTGCGACGCTGGCAGATGAGAGCGCCAAAGGCTGGCGACATCACGCGCAGGCAAGTGGCGAATCCTCACGGACATTCCCGAAATCTTCGATAGTGCAGATCTCAATTCGCGCTGACTCGCCTCTAAGGGTCAGCAGGAGGGTGCCAATCATGAAATCGTCAGCGTTCATTGCAGCCAGTGCTGGGATCATCTTGATACTCGGACTAGTTCACTTACTGTATACGTTCCACGGGCCGAACCTACATCCTCGCGACCCAAACCTTACTGTAACTATGATGACCGTTTCGCCTGTGTGCACCCGAGAAACCACAATATGGCGGGTGTGGCTTGGCCTTAACGCGAGCCTTAGTCTCGGTCTTATTCTCTTTGGCGCGCTGTACGGCTATCTCGCGACTCTCCAGAGCGCAGTCCTCTTTCGCTCGACGTTCTTGCTTGCACTTGGCCTCACATTTTTGCTCAGTTATGCAGTCGTCGCAAGGCTGTATTTTTTTTCTGCGCCGCTGCGTGGAATTGCGGTGGCGGCGGTTCTCTACATTTCTGGCATCGTCGTCAACCGAGCATATGCGTCCTGAGAAGTCCTTCCAGTGGTCAAGGGCAGGGTAAGAATCCTCAGTCCATCGCTGCCGATGCCAGCTATGGCAATGGGGAGCAGTTGCAATGGTTGATGGACCGACAGATCACGCCGTACATGCCCACGCGCGATGCTGTGGCTCGTACAAGGAGTCCGCTCTTCGGCCCGGAGCGCTTGACCTACCAGCCTGAAAGCAACAGCTAAGGGTGGGGCTGGATCGAACGACTTCTCACCGCCTATCAGGAAGGGCTTTTGTCCATTGAGCAGCTGCGGGAACGCATGCCTGCATTGCGTCAACGCTAACAGGCACTCCGTACCGAACTTCAGGCAATCGCAGATCAGATCAACGACCGCGCCGCGTTCCTGCGCTTGGCAGAAACCCTCACAATATTCCTGGCTCGCCTGCGTAGCGCCGCCGAAACGCTTAGTGTCACGGAACGCCAGCGAATCGTCCGCCTCTTGGTTAAGGAGGTCCTTGTTGGCGACGATTCGATCACCATTCGTCATAGCATTCCGATTCCTTCGGGCTCGCCGCAAGACGACGGATCGACAACAGTTGGCGATCAAAATTACCTTTTGTGTAAGAGGCGTGGTATCATCGCTGCTCGCCAACGTGTATCTCCACTACGTGTTCGATCTATGGGCGGATGTGGTGCCACTGGAAAGTGTAATTGCATTTCGAGAGGAAATGCGGCTGGCCCAAGCTAACTGGCAGATCAACATCTACGGTGAAGCGAAGCACAGCTTTACGGGCGAAGGAGCTGTTGGCAACAGGACTCCCGAGGCTGGACTACATCCACAAACGGAAGCAAGATCGTGGCACCCCTGATAAGGGTGAGGTCGGTAGTTCAACTCTACCCAGGCCCACAGGGTTTCCTTGGGGTGGGGCTCAGCTGGCAAGCTTCTCGATTACAGGCTTGGTCTCGTCCGCAGGCTGCCTCAGGGACGGATTTGGCACGGCACAGGCTTGTAACCTGTTGCTGCGGCTGAAAGCAGCAAGAATCGTAAAGTTTACGTTTATTCCTGACGACCGCGACATCTCCATTCTCCCCCCTTGATTGCCCTCGCCCGGATTGGCCGACTGAACCCTCTCGCGTCGTTCTACAAACGGATACAGACGGTGACTAGTGCGTAAGCCTGATTCGACAAGAGCACCGCGACTGCACTGCGACTGCGACGCAGCCCGCGCGTTGCCGGCGAAATTCAGGGTAGAATCACAGGAGGAGGCTGCATGCAACGCCACATCAAAGCGCTGTCGCAGGAACGGTACCAGGCGATCGTGCCGACGGGAACGATGCGTTTTCTCGACTTTGCTCGCCTCAACCTCCGGCTGGGCGAGCGCTACTTCGGCGGCACGGGCACGCGCGAGTACGTTCTGGACCTCTTCTCCGGAACCGCGTCAATTACAGTCGAGGACGCTGCGGGCAAGACTCAAGAGTTCAGTTCCGTGGGCGGCCGCTCTGACGTCTTCAGCGGTGCGCCCGTGATGCTCTACATGCCGCCGCGGTCGGCGTACGAGATCAAGGCCACAGCGGGGCAGCTAGATGTCGGGATCTTCTCCGCGCCGTCCGAGGCCACAGCGGTAGCGGCGCTGCTGCACGGTTCGGATGTCGTCTGCCGTAAGGTAGGACAGAGCAACTGGCAGCGTACGGTTTATTCAGCTCTGGCTGAGAACGTTCCCGCCGAGCGGCTGCTCGCCGGGGAAACGTTGAACCCTCCGGGCAACTGGTCGAGTTACCCGCCCCACAAGCACGATCGCTCCAACCCGCCTCAGGAAGCTGTGCTGGAGGAGATTTACTTCTTTCGCCTCAAGCCGGCGCAGGGCTACGGATTCATCTGGACCTACACGGCGCCCGATGATCCCGACGGATTCTCTACGGTTTTCGTGGTCGAAGACGGCGACACCGTGCTGTTGCCGAAAGGTTATCACCCTGTGGTCGCCGCGCCGGGCTACGAGTTGCACTACACCTGGGTGCTCGGGGGAGAGGAACGCCGCTATGGCGCATGGGCCGATGATCCACGCCACTCCTGGGTAAAGGAATTGGTTCATTGAATGATTGAATGATCGGGCCATCGGCTCATTGAGTCATCGGTCCAATGAGTCATTGAGTGACTGTCACTGGGCAAGCCACTGGTTGCGACTCGAAGAGGTTTGACCGTCCCGTGCTCCCCGAAGGGGAGCGCCGTGAGTAGCCGTGGGTGAAACCCACGGGAAGGTAGCCCCTCACCCCGCCTGCGGCACCCCTCTCCCGTCCGACGGGGAGAGGGGAATGGGGGTGAGGGGTGGGTCGGTTTCCGGGGGTGTTGCCCCGGCTGCTCACGTGGCGCCGCTGCGGTGCTGGTACGAGAGCTGCACGACTATGCGACCGCCTTTGAGGTGGCCGCGCTCATCAAGCCACCCGCTCTGCAGGGGGGGCCTGATTCAGGCCGTCTGCGAGAGCTGCGTAATCTGCGGATTGTCCAAAAAGAGCGATGATCAGTCCATTCTCTTACCCCGACGTTCCGCCCGTCCAAATACCCGACGCCAACTTTCTCGCTGCACTGGTTCCAAGCGAGATCGAGCCGCCCCAGCCTGTTGAGACTCTGGTGGAAGAAGCACTGGACCATCCCATCCGCTCATCGCGGGTGGAAGAGCATGTTTCGGCTTCGACGCGCGTTTTGATCCTGGTGGATGACACCACGCGCCAGACACCGGCCTTGAATCTGCTTCCCTCACTCTTCCGGCGCCTGGAACAGCGCGGCTGCCCGCGCCAGAACGTGAAGATATTGATTGCCGCCGGCACTCATGCACGGATGGGCCCGCAGCAGATTGAGCAGAAGCTCGGCCCGCGCATCCCGCACGAATATCCGGTGCTGATCCACCACTGGAAGGCCGAGGAGAACCTTCGTTCCATTGGCGAGACGGCTGATGGCACGCCTATCCGCGTCCATCGCCTGCTCGGCGAATCCGACCTGGTAATCGGCGTGGGTCAGATCGTTCCCCACCGGGTGATGGGTTATACCGGAGGATGCACGATCGTCCAGCCCGGCGTCTGCGGCGGAGAAGTGACCGGCTACACGCATTGGAAGAGCGCGCTCTATTCCGGGCAAGAGATTCTGGGCATCGCCGACAATCCTGTGCGCCAGGAAGTGGAACAGATCGCCCGCCGCGCCGGCCTGCAGTTCATTCTCAACGTAGTGATGGACGGACAGCATCGCGTGATCCACGTGGTCGCCGGTGACCCGGTCGCTGCACACCGCGAGGGCACTAAGTATTCGCGGGACATCTACGGTGTTCGCCAGCCGGATCTGGCAGACATTGTGGTGGTGGAGTCCTACCCTACCGACATCGACCTATGGGTGGCCGCCAAGGGCATCTACGCGGCGGAGCTTGCGGTGCGCGACGGCGGGGTGGTTATCCTGGTCTCGCCCTGTACCCAGGGCGTGGCTCCTGAGCACCCCGACGTCGAGCGCCTTGGCTATCACGATTTGAGCGTCGTCCAAAGTATGCTGGCACGTAAAGAGATCGCGGACGTTGCGGCGGCCGCGCACCTGGTCCACGTGGGACGCGTCATCCGCCAGCGCGCTCGGGGCATTATGGTCTCGCCGGGAATCGATACGCAAACCCAGCGGCACCTAGGCTTCGAACCGGCGAATACGCCGCAAGAAGCTCTGGAGTGGGCTTTCGGGCTGGCAGGACCGCTGGCCAAGGTTGTGGTGTTGCGCCAGGGCGGACACATTCTGCCCGTCGTCGAGCGGGGCGAAAGGCAAAGGGTAAAGGGTAAAGCATAAAGGGCCGTTTACACCTTACCCCTTACCCTTTACACTTTACCCTTTTGCGTAATCTGCCCTGATGAAAAGTGTACGATCAGCAATCCTTCATCGCCCCTTCCAGCTTTCCCACCTGCGTTGGTACATCTGCGCTTTGCTTTTCTTCGGGTCGATGGTCAATTACCTGGACAGGGGCACAATCGCCATCGTGGCCCACGACCTGCAGCGAATCTTCGGCTGGAAAGAGAGCGACTACGGTTGGATTGTCTTTGCCTTCCAGTTGGCCTACGCGGTCATGATGTTGGTCTCCGGCGCCGTCATTGACGGGCTAGGGACGCGGGTCGGCTACGCGCTGGCGATGACCTGGTGGTCGCTCGCGGCTATGGGGCACGCGCTGGCGCGAGGGATGTGGTCGTTTGCCGCCGCCCGGTTTCTTTTGGGTGCCGGAGAAGCCGGCAACTTCCCCGCTGCGATCAAGGCAGTCGCGGAATGGTTTCCCAGGAGGGAGAGGGCGCTCTCGACGGGCATCTTCAACGCCGGAACCAACGTAGGTGCCGTGGCGGCCTATCCCATCGTCGGCTGGTTGCTCCTCAAGTGGGGTTGGAAAGCGGCCTTCGTCGGCACGGGCGCCCTGGGATTTTCTTGCTTGGCGCTATGGTTGGTCTTCTATCGCCTGCCCCGCGACCACCCGTGGATCAGCGCCGCGGAGCGCGACTACATCGAAAGTTCCGGCGGTGGGCGTTACGAGGAATCGCAGCCTGAAATGCCTTGGCGCAGCATCTTCGGCTATCGCCAGGCGTGGGGATTTACCCTGGCGAAGTTTATGACGGATCCCATCTGGTGGTTCTACATCTTCTGGTTGCCCAAGTACTTGATTGAAGTGCGGCACTTCTCGATTGCGCGGCTGGAGATTTTCGGGATGATCCCTTTCCTTGCTGCCGTGCCGGGCAGTGTGGCCGGAGGATGGTTTTCCGGGTTTCTCATGAAGCGAGGCTGGTCGGTGAATCGGGCCCGCAAGACGGCCATGGCCGTCTGTGCCTTCTCTATGCCGGCGGTGATCCTGGCAGCGTTCTCACCGAGCCCATGGTGGGCGCTGGGCCTTATCTCGCTCACCACTTCAGCCCACCAGGGCTGGTCGGCCAACGTCTTCACACTGGCGTCGGATATTTTCGCCAAGCGCGATGTCGCTTCGATCGTGGGGGTGGGTGGAGCGGCAGGCGCTGTGGGCGGCATGATTATCGCCCC